>JAGXAD010000029.1 GCA_018971745.1 Patescibacteria group bacterium | reverse complement strand
AAGCAATTTGTTTGGGGTCATTTTGACTTTTGAATTTTGACTTTTGAATTTTTATCGGCTGATGCGTCATAAAAATTTTCGGAAATGTTTCGCGCGTAATGCCGATATAAAAATAATTTTTGTCGTCCCGCATCAGCACATTGTATTTCGGCTGATATTGCTTGATGAGGTTCGCTTCAAGAATGAGCGCCTCAATTTCAGAGTTGGTTTTTTGAATTTCAAGGCGCGTTGCTTCGTGAAGCAGCAGGTTTGTTTTTTGTCCGGCATTTTTCAGCCAATAGTGAGCAAGCCGTTTTTTAAGATTTCCGGCCTTACCGATATATAAAGGCTTTTTGCCGGACCAAAAAAGATATACTCCCGGGCTGCCAGGCAAAAATGGTTTTACTAATGATTCGGGTTGCATAGACATATTCCGTATGGTATGACGGAATCAGAAATTTGAAAAGAGAATAAGGAGTTTTGGAGCTATGCGCGCAAAACGGATTTTGACGGCGTTGTTTGTTCTTTTGTTGTTGATCCCGGTTTCTTGCGTTTCCGTCGGTAAAAATATTTATCAGGAAAATTTTCGCGCCATCGCAAACATTATTGACGAGAAATATTATAAACCGATTGATTTTCAAAAATGCGCGGGTGAGAAAACCGTTCATGCGATTGCGCAAAGCAAGAATGAAGAGGTTTTTGCGAAGCATTTGAAAGAAGCGATGAAGCGGTGTCTGGACCCGCATTCGCAATATATTCTTTCTCGGGATGTTGAGCGCGACAACCAGGATTTGAAAGGGTCGTTTGGCGGCGCGGGTCTTGAGCTTTTTCAGGATGAGAAAACCGGCGAGGTGATGATACTCGGCATTATTCCCGGAGGCCCGGCAGACGGGTCCGGCATTGCCGAGGGCGATATTATCGTTCAGGTTGGTGAACATAAACTTGTTAAGGAAACAAAAGTTGATGATGTCGTGAAATGGATTCGCGGACCGAGCGGCACGGAAGTCAAGATTTATGTTTGTCGCAACGGCACTGATTTGAAAGATCCTTTTTTATTTACCCGCAGCAAAGTTGTCGTTGAAACCGTTGTTGATTACGCAACGCCCAGTTCCGCAATCGGATATGTCCGCATTTCCCAATTTACTGAGGGTACGAGCGTTAAGTTGTTTCAAAAGATGAAAAATCTGGAGGCGCAGGGGAAAAATGCAATGATTCTTGATTTGCGCAATGACCCGGGCGGGTTTCTTAGCGAAGCAGTGTGCACCGTTGCGCTGTTTGCACCGGGCAAAACATACAATGCGGTTACTAATTATTTGAGAAATCAGAAATCGCACGAAACCGCAGGCGATTGTAAATCATTGCCGCAAGGATTTTTTGAAGTGCCGCGCCGTGTTATGCCGATGGTCGTTTTGGTTAATGAGCAGAGCGCGTCAGCCGCGGAAATCGTTGCGGCAAATTTGCAGGAACTGGGATTTACGGTGGTTGGGGGCAAGCATACCTATAAAAAGGGAACTGTGCAGATGGTGGTGCCGTGGTGGTACGGCGTTTCGTTGGGCGGGCTGCGGCTTACCATCGCGGAATATCGTATTGGAAAACATGACCGTGTGGTTGACGGAATTGGCGTGCGGTCGGATGTTGAAGTCGTGAATCCGGAGAAAAAAGATGCGGAGCGCGGACACCCGCCGTTCCGAAGCCGGCGCAAGCCGGATTTTGCGGGTGACCTTCAACTGCAAAAAGCATTTGAAATTTTGCAAAAGCAAATTATGAAATAGGCGGATTTGTTCCGTCTTTTTTCGTTTTACGCCGCATATTGATTTTTGAAAAAATTTGCCGTATGATGAATTACTATGTCTGATGTCAGCGTTATCAAAATCAAAGGCGCGCGGGTTCATAACCTGAAAAACGTTTCTTTGGACATTCCGAAGACTAAATTAGTCGTGGTCACCGGACCTTCGGGTTCGGGCAAATCGTCGCTTGCCTTTGATGTGTTGTATGCCGAAGCGGAGCGCAGGTTCGTAGAATCGCTTTCAAGTTACGCCCGCCAATTTTTGGGGGTACAGGACAAACCGGATGTTGATGCGATTGAGGGATTGTCTCCGGCAATTTCCATTGACCAAAAATCGGTTTCCAGAAACCCCCGTTCAACCGTCGGCACCATTACGGAGATTTACGATTATCTCCGTATTTTGTTTTCGCGCGTGGGCAAGCCGCATTGCCCTCAATGCGGCAAGCCAATTGGCAAACAAACCGTTGACCAGATTACGGATCGCATTCGCGCGTTTGCAAAACAGGAAATTATTATTTTGGCGCCTCTTGTGTCCGGCAAAAAAGGCGAACACAAACATTTTCTGGAAGAAGTCAGGCAGGCAGGATTTTTGCGCGTGCGATTGGACGGCGAACTGTATGTGATTGAGGATGCCGAGAAAATTGCGATTGATAAAAAGAAAAAACATTCTTTGGAAGTCGTGGTTGACCGGTTTGTGTTGAATGCCGACATTGACCGGAGCCGCATCGCAAGTTCCGTAGAGACCGCGTTAAAAATCGGCAAAGGAATCGTTATCGCGGCTTTTGGCTCGCCGCATTCAGCTTCAGACAAAAGGAAAGACATTATTTTTTCGGAACACTTTGCCTGCTCGGAATGCGGCATTAGCATTCCCGACCTTGAGCCGCGCATTTTTTCGTTTAACAGTCCGTACGGGGCGTGTTCCCGTTGCATGGGTCTTGGTTCCACTTTGGAGGTAAAACCGGAATTGGTGATTCCCAATACGCGGCTTACCATTGCCGAGGGTGCCATTCGGCCGTGGGCGTCGGCTTCGCATCGCGTCGGCAGGCAAAGCTGGTATTGGTGGATATTGTCCGATTTGGCGGAACGGAAAGGATTTTCTTTGAATACGCCGGTTGCCGCTCTCTCGAAACAAGTTTTGGATTTGATTTTGTACGGCGAGTCGGGCGTTCAGGACGGCGAACAAGAAAAAGGAAAATTTGAAGGCGTGATTCCGAATTTGAAACGGCGTTGGAAAGAAACCGATTCCGAATGGACCAGAAAAGAGCTTGAAAAATATATGGTGATTCAGGTTTGCCCCGCGTGTTCGGGCAAGCGCTTGAAACCCGAAGTGCTCGGCATTACCGTCGGAGGCAAAAACATTGCTGAGGTTTCCGCGGGCACCATTGAAGAAACCAAAGGATTTTTTGATATGGTGTTGAAGCCGCGCGAAAAAATATTCCGGATGACCGTATCACAACTGAACGTCGCGTCTCCGTTGGTTAAAGAAATTCAAAAACGGCTTCAGTTTTTGATTGACGTGGGACTGCACTATCTTACGATTGAGCGCGAATCAACTTCGCTTTCAGGAGGCGAAGCTCAGCGCATCCGTCTTGCCACGCAAATCGGTTCGCGCCTCACCGGTATTTTGTACATTTTAGATGAGCCGTCCATCGGTCTGCACCAGCGCGATCAGGCGCGGTTGATTAAGACATTGAAAGATTTGCGCAATTTGGGCAATACCGTGATTGTGGTTGAGCATGATCCGGAAACGATGCGCTCCGCGGACTGGATTGTTGATTTGGGTCCGGGCGCGGGAAAGCACGGAGGCGAAATTATTTTTGAAGGAACGGCAAAAGAACTTCTTCGGTCTCGCACGCTAACTGGAGATTATTTGTCGGGAAGAAAAAAAATAGACATTCGGGGCGAAAAGTCAAAAGTCAAAAGTCAAAAGTCAAAAATACAAGTTAAAAGCCAAAAATATCTTGTTATCAAGGGCGCTCGCGAACATAATTTGAAAAATATTAATGTTGCGATTCCGCTTGAAAAATTCGTAGTCGTAACCGGCGTTTCCGGTTCCGGCAAAAGCACGCTTATCAACGATATTTTGGCGCGTTCTTTGATGGCGGAGTTTTACCGCAGCCGCGACATTCCGGGCGCGCACGATTCCATCAGCGGCACTAAGCATCTTGATAAAGTGGTTGTGGTTGATCAGTCGCCGATCGGCCGCACGCCCCGATCCAACCCGGCAACCTACACCGGAATGTTCGGAGCGATCCGAACATTGTTTGCCAGCATGCCCGAAGCAAAAGTGCGCGGGTACGGGCCGGGCAGATTCAGCTTTAACGTAAAAGGCGGCAGGTGCGAGACCTGCGAAGGACAAGGAGTTAAAAAAATTGAAATGTATTTTTTGCCGGATGTGTTCGTGGAGTGCGAGGAATGCAAAGGAGCGCGCTACAATCAGGAAGCGCTTGCGATTGAATATGACGGTATGAACATCGCGGCTGTGCTTGATCTGACGATTGAAGACGCGCTCAAATTTTTCAAACACAGTCCCGCGATCGTGCGGATTTTGCAGACTTTGTTTGACGTGGGGCTCGGCTACATGAAACTTGGCCAGCCCGCAATTACGCTTTCCGGTGGCGAAGCGCAACGGGTAAAATTAGCAACGGAACTTTCGCGAAAAGACACGGGCCATTCGTTATACATATTGGACGAGCCGACCACGGGACTTCATTTTGACGACATTAAAAAATTGCTTTTTATTCTTGATTCGCTCGTGAAAAAAGGAAATTCGGCGCTCGTGATAGAACACAATCTTGATGTGATTAAAAACGCGGACTGGATTATTGATTTGGGTCCGGAAGGAGGGGATGCGGGCGGCAAAATCGTTGCCGAGGGAACGCCGGAAGAAATTGCGGGACACCCGGCAAGTTATACGGGCAAGTGGTTGAAAAAAGTATTGTAGGTTTTTGCAATTTGAAAAAATTGCTTGACAAAAGAATATGCTTTGTGGTATCTTTGTGTAAGTTCCTAAAATCAAAAAATCGGAGGAAATACCAAATGCCGCAAGTATATGTTGCTGAACCGTACCGGTACGGCGCCTTGGGTTCTTTTGGCAACGCCCAATATATGCTGATTCGCCAGTTTCAATTTCCGCTTCATTATACCGAACGAGATGCGTATCTTTCTGCGGATAGTGACAGATGTTTTCAGTGGGATTATGATCATGCCCGTTGGTGTTTTGAAAAACACACAAAGACTGGTGAGAATGAGTTGAAATTATGGGTTCAAAGAGCCACAAACGAAGAGGTTGTTAATTTTTTGAAAGATATTCTGAAAGCTGATTCAGGCGTTAGATGGACCGGATACCGTATTCTCGGGACGGTACGCCGCGACAATGGTTATGTGGTTTGGTCTTTTCAGCTTTTTGCCAATGTCAGCGGCGTTAAGGTTTATACCGGTTCGAACGCGCCGAACGTGAAAAAGATAAAATTGGAATCTAATAATGATATTTGGATTTATTATGATTCGAAGATTCGCCCGTAAAACTTTTCGGGCTTTTTTGTTGGGTCTGATTGACCTGTTTGTTTGATAAGCATATACTGAATAGTGCATTTATTATATTAAAAATGATCAAAAAACCGAAAAAAATAAAACAAAAAGCGGAAAAGGGCAAACCGCGCGGGGCGCAAACCGCCTACGCCAAAGCGCGCATGGACATGGATAAAGCGCGGGCGCGCCGGGACGCGTTGCCGAAAACAAAAAAACAAAAAGACGATTTTGACCGCACCGAAGAAAAGATTTCCGGGTTGCTTGCCAAGGGTCGCACCCGCGGGTTCGTGACTTATTCGGAAATTTTATCCGCGTTCCCCACGGTTGAAACGGACATTCCTTTGCTCGAAGATTTGTACCGGCATTTTGAAGAAGCAAACATTGAGGTTTTGGAAACGAAAGAATTGATTGAGGCGGTGGCACCCGGCGAAAAAGGCGCCGGAGCAAAAGCAAGGCGCAAAGAAAAAGAGCGCGAAGAAACCGCCGAGTCGCACGATTCCGTACAGATGTATTTGTGCGAAATCGGAAAAATTCCGCTCTTAACCGGTGAGGAAGAAAAAGAACTTGCCAAGCGGATTGAGCGGGGCGACCAGGACGCGCGCGAACGATTGGCGCAGGCGAATTTGCGCTTGGTGGTTTCAATCGCCAAGCGCTATGTCGGCAGGTCGTCGCATTTGTCGCTTTTGGATTTGATTCAGGAAGGCAATTTGGGTTTGTTCAAGGCGGTTGAAAAATTTGACCACCGCCGCGGATTTAAGTTTTCAACGTACGCGACCTGGTGGATTCGGCAAGCCATCACTAGAGCCCTTGCGGACCAGGCGCGGACCATCCGCATTCCGGTGCACATGGTTGAGACCATTTCAAAATTTCAGCAGATCAAGCGCCGGCTTCTGCAGGATTTGGGCCGCGAGGCACTGCCCGCGGAAATTGCTTCGGAAATGGGCATTGAAATTGAGAAAGTGCACCACATTATGAAAATATCGCAGGATACGGTGTCGCTTGAAACTCCGGTGGGGGATGAGGACGAGGATTCAACGCTCGGCGAATTTATCGTTGACGAAAAAACGCTCTCGCCTTCGCAGTCCGCGGCGCGCCGCATTTTACGCGAGCAGGTTTTGCAAATCATTACTGATTTTTCTCCGCGGGAACAAAAAATTTTAAAAATGCGATTCGGTTTGGAAGACGGCGTAACGCACACACTTGAAGAAGTCGGGCAGGAATTCGGCGTAACGCGCGAGCGCATCCGCCAGATTGAAGCAAAGTCCCTTGAAAAAATCCGTGAGCATAATTTGTTGAGCCGTTTGGAGGAATATTAAAATACGCGGCGTTGGGCATAATGGGTAAACCGTAAAATAAAAAGGCCCGTCAGCAAGATTGCTTGCTGACGGGCTATTCATAATATTTGCCCATTTAATGCTTGCGCTGGAAGCGCTGTTTGCCGCGGATGCGCTTGACTTCCTCTGCCAGCTGCCGGTTTTTGTTTACTTTTTGCCGCGGAAGCTGAGAAGGGCATACTGCGAGCGCCAGATTTTTTAACATTTGTTTCACCTTATCATCCCAAAAAATCCATCTACCCCATCTTGTTTCTTCCATTTATTGTCTTTCTCCTTTCTTGATGTCCGCGATTTCCTCACGGAGCCGTTTGATTTCTTCTTCAAGAACAATAATGTGATTAACGGCCCATTCGGTAGCCATTGCCTCATTTTCGTCGTAGTGAAGAACTTTTCCTTCTTCGCTTGCGCTTGCGATTCTTTTTTTAAGCCAGGTTACTCTACGCCAAAGAATTGTAAGCCGTTTAACCTTCCAACTTTTCAACTCCAACCCAACTTCTGCCAATAACTCAGTGATCTTTTCGCGCGCCTCTGCCCGTTCCTGTTCGTTCGCAGACATTGCAACGCCTCCTCTCTTATTAAATTGTTATTTCTATTCTATCATAAATAAAAATACTTGTCAAGTGTTTCAAACATCTTTATTTTACTGTATTATTTTAGTATTCGCATATTCGTTTTTAATTCGTTATTCGTTGATTAATGCACATCGTAAAACAGGAAAAATTTGAAGGGCCGCTTGATCTTTTGCTGGAACTGATTGCAAAAGAAAAATTAAACATAAGCGACATTTCGCTCGCAAAAATAGCGGATGAGTTTGTTCGGTATGTCAAAGCGCTTGCTGACATTGACAAGGAAGAGCTTGCGGAATTTTTGGTGGTCGCAAGCCAGCTGATTTTGATAAAATCGCGCATGATTCTGCCCGGGCTCGCGGTATCCGAAGAAGAAACCGAATCAATCGCGGAATTGGAACAACGGCTTGCTGAATATAAAACGTTCAAAGAAGTTTCAAAAGAAATTCAGCAAATGTTCGGGAAAAAACAACATATGGCGAGCCGCGAGTTTTTTGCGGGAATGGAGCCGGTGTATTATCCGCCGAAAACCGTAACGCAGGAGCTTCTCGGAAAAATTTTTGCGGAAGTGCTCAACGCAATCCCAAAAATTGAAAAGCTTGTAGAAGAAAAAATAAAACGGATTATTTCGCTTGAAGCAAAAATCAAAGAATTGCAATCGCTGCTTTCCGGCAAGGTCGCGCGCGCGTTTTCGGAACTGGTCGGAAAAGGAAAGGACAAAATAGAAACCATTGTGAGTTTTCTTGCCCTGCTTGAACTGGTCAAGCAAAAATTCATTTCCGTCGAGCAGAAAAAACAATTTGGAGAGATC
>JAGXAD010000028.1 GCA_018971745.1 Patescibacteria group bacterium | reverse complement strand
TTCGGAACCCATTTTATTTTTTCTTTCGTGATTTTCAAAAAAACATGATCCAACCCGTGCACAAGGTCAAAATTATCCAACGCTTCGCGAAACGCACGCATATCAACATCAGCCGTAGCCATATCAATTCCTCGTTTTTTTTGTTAATGAACTCTCTTTGTGATGTACCACAAAGCGCAAAAATTTTCCAGACAACAAAAAAAGCGATCGCAACGTTTCAAACCAACCCAACTCAACCCAAGAATCAAAACACGCCGCAAGCGCAACCAAAGAATTCCGCCAAACCGCACTGAGAAACAAAAAAGAAAATAAATTCTATTTTCTAACTTCTCGCCGTCACAGCAGAAGCATCGCAACGCCGATTGCGGTAAGCATTGCCCCGCCAAATTGCAGAATTGAAATTTTTTCGCCAAGAAACAAGAACCCGACCAAAACCGCAACCAGCACCGAGCCGCCGCCGGTTATCGGCGCAAAGAGCGCGACTTTGCCGCCGTTCCGAAAAATCAAAATCGCGAGAAAATCAAAAACTGCGAGAACCAATCCCGTAATCACAAGATATAAAAAGCCGGTTTTGTTAAAAACAAAATTTTGCTTTATCGTGCCGATATTCAGCAAAAAAAGAGTAACGCCTGCCGAAAAAAGAGTCGCGTACAACGCGACCAAGGCGACCATCGGATGAAAAAAACCGGAACCCAATTTCAAAAAAATCCGCCCAAGCCCAAGGGCTAATGCCGCAAGCAAAGTAAAAAGTAAAATATGGTTCATAATTGATACAGTATTTTATCGCGTTGCAAATACTTTTGAGCCACTCGGGCTGGCGGTGGGATCAATAATGCAAAAGCAAAATGGAGGCGGTGGCGAAAAAGCCTTCGTAATGTGTCAAATTTTTCACGCTATTGGCCGCCTAATTTTTTCAACGCCTCTTTAATTCTTTTTTCCGCGCCCTTCGTTTCTTTTGGCACGCGCTGGAGCGCTTCGCGCGCCTCGCGCTGGGAATATCCGATTTGCATCAGGGCATCAAGCGCATCCGCTTCTTCTTTTAATTCCGGCGCCTCCGCGACTTCAACTCCCTTGCCCGCCATTTTTTCGCGAAGTTCCAAAATAATTTTTTCCGCGGTTTTTCTGCCGATGCCCGAAACCCGCGTCAGATACGAAGTGTCGCCGGACGCGATTGCTTTTTTAAGCGTATCAACCGGCGCCACAGCCAACACGCCCAAAGCGCTTTTGGGGCCGATGCCGGATATGCCGATAAGCGTTTCAAAAAGTTCCAATTCAGCAAAATGCAAAAATCCGTAAAGTTCCAGCGCATCTTCCCGCACATGCTGATGCGTCCATAATTTGACGGGATCATTTTTTTCTGGTATGTTATGCAGTGTTTCGCGCCCGACAAAAACTTTGTAGCCGATACCGGCAACATTCACCACCGCGAATTTTTCTCCTTTCATTTCAATTGTGCCGTCAAGAAAAGAAATCATAAAAACGAGAATTTTAAAAGATAGAATTTAGAATCTAGGCGCTAAACCCTTTTTTATCATAGCACTTTTTAACAATAAAAAAAGCCGGCGTTAAGCGCCGGCTTACTGTTTCCAGACTACTTTTTTTCCAAACATACTATTTGTCAATATCCAACACCCGCAACGCAACGATATCCAGCACGCGCGACGCAATCGGCAATTTCTCTTTATACAAAGTAAAGGCAATGCGGCACCGCATTGCGCCGTCGCACGTACCGGCTATGTCCAAATCATCTCCGCTTTTCCATACGTCTGGCTTATTTTTAAGAAATGTTTTTGGGTCCACAGGACTGTCATTATCGAGTAAAAGAAAAAATGTCTTTTTTCCGTTTTTCCCAAAAGAGGACCGGCCCCATACCCGTTTTCCGTCAACCCCGTCAAGCTCGCCGTATGAAAACAAGGTCGCGACGCAATTCGAATTCCCCATCTTAGTAAAAAAACGAGTGTGCGCCAAATATAAATATGTCGCATCAGGCGCAATGTTAACGGCAAGATCGTTGGAAACGGCATCAATGGGAATAATTTCAACCAAACGCAAAGCCCACGATGAATCATCAATGTTAAACTCCGTTGAACACGCAGATTTCTCAGCCGCAACCGGATTTTTTATGGGAGCGGAATTTTCCGCGGCGGATGCTACGAAAGCCAAAACGACCATCAGAATCAAAACGATAAGAAGGCCGACCACAACCGTTTTTACGCTAAACCGAAACCAGCCGAAAAAACCAAACATCAACCCGACAACAAAAAGCGCCGCCATCAACCCGTTTAATAACACTTCACTTCCTCCTTTCATTTGCGCGTAACGCGCTCGACATAAACCCAAACGCCGACTGCCACAGCAACCATTAGTAATCCGATTGCTATTTCCATTCTGCCTCCCTTTTTATATTCTTTATGTCAAAATCCTAAATTTATTCTATGAAATTCGTCCTAAAAAGTCAATACCAGCCAACCGGCGATCAACCAAATGCCATAAACCAACTTGCGGCGAACTTAAACACGGGCACACGGCACCAAACACTTCTTGGCGTTACGGGCTCCGGAAAAACATTCACGATGGCGAATGTTATTGAACGAATTCAGAAACCAACGCTTGTGATTTCGCACAACAAAACCCTTGCGGCACAATTGTATCAGGAATTCAAAGAATTTTTTCCGGAGAACGCCGTGCATTATTTCGTATCTTACTACGATTACTATCAGCCAGAAGCGTACATCCCGCAAAGCGATACCTATATAGAAAAGGACGCGAAAATTAACGAGATGATTGATTCTTTGCGCCATGCCGCAACCGCGGACTTGCTTACGCGCAATGATGTCATAATCGTAGCATCGGTTTCCTGCATTTACGGCATCGGAGGTCCGGAAGAATACGAAAAAGCAAGCGTTGAAATAAAAACCGGGCAGACAATTTCGCAAAAAACATTTGCCCGCGATTTGGTTCTGCTTCAATACAATCGCAACGATTACGACCCAAAGCGCGGAGAGTTCCGCATGCGCGGCAACAAAGCGGAAATATATCTGCCCTCGGGCGAAGAAATTATTGACATTGAATTTTTAGAAAATAAAATCATATCAATAAAAAGACGCTCATCTTCCCTAAATTCTAAATCCAGTATTCTAAATTCAGTCCGCGTCTTTCCCGCAAAACATTTTGTTACTCCTCAAACCAGGTTGAAACTTGCCGTCCGCAACATCAAAAAAGAATTGCGCGAGCGCCTTGCGGAACTGAAAAAACGCGGGCATCTTCTGGAAGCCGAGCGCCTGAAACAGCGCACCGATTTTGACATGGAAATGCTTGAAAAAACCGGATACGTAAACGGCATTGAAAATTATTCGCGCCATCTTGATTTTCGCGAACCGGGCACGCCGCCGCACACGCTTTTGGATTATTTCCGCTACCGCTTCGGGGAAAATTTTTTAACCGTTATAGACGAATCGCACGCATCAATCCCGCAAATCCGCGGAATGTATCACGGCGACAAAGCGCGAAAAACAACACTTGTTGAATACGGATTTCGCCTGCCCTCTGCCATTGATAATCGCCCGCTTACTTTTGAGGAATTCAACCGCAAAATCGCACAAGTCGCGTATGTTTCCGCAACGCCGGATGAATACGAACTTGAAAATTCAAAACCACACATTATTGAACAACTCATCCGCCCCACCGGCATCCTTGACCCGGAACTTGAAGTGCGGCCGACAAAAAACCAGATTAAAAATGTTATCGCAGAAATAAAAAAGCGCATCGCAAAAAAAGAACGCTCGCTCGTGATGGCGCTTACCAAACGACTTGCCGAAGACATCGCCGAATACTTGACGGATGCCGGCATCAAAGCCGAATATCTGCACTCGGAAATTAAAACGTTTGACCGCTCCGAAGTATTAAAGAAACTCCGCACCGGAGAACACGATGTTATTGTCGGCATCAACCTGCTTCGCGAAGGGTTGGACTTGCCCGAGGTTTCGTTCATCGCGATACTGGACGCGGACAAAGAAGGGTTTTTGCGAAACGAAACAACGCTCCTGCAAATCATCGGCAGAGCATCGCGCCACATTGACGGCAAAGTAATTTTGTACGCGGACGCAATCACGGGTTCAATGCGCGTGGCAATCAACGAAACCAGGCGCCGCCGCGCCATTCAGGAGGAATACAACCGCGAGCACAACATCACCCCGAAACAAATTATAAAAGCAATCAGACAGTCAATTCTGGAAGAAAAAAATCGGGAAGAAGAATTTCCCGTTCCCGAAGGGCCGATAAAAGAAATTATCGCTTCGCTCGAAAAAGAAATGAAAAAAGCCGCAAAAGAATTAAACTTTGAACTCGCCGCGCAAATCCGCAACCAAATCAAAAAAATGCAAAAAACCGTTTGACTTTTAAAAATATTGTAATACCGTTACTATAAGTTCATTCACATAACAAAAGGGTATCTCATGAAACCAAACTATTATACCGTTGAACAAATGCTTGAAATGATTGATGAACCGAACCGGACGGCATGTTTCAGAATTTTGTCGGAGAATAGAAAACTATTCCAAACGGTACAAGGATCCACCAACAATCACCAAAATTGGCATGGTGGATACTTCGATCATGTACAAGAAATCATGAACATTGTTATCGTCCTTTACGAATTAATAAACTCTATTCGCCCTCAGCCGTTTTCCTTATCCGATGTTCTTCTTGTTGTTTTTCTTCATGACATTGAAAAGCCGTGGAAATACGAAATGGCGACAGACGGACAATTTCAGCATATTGAATCGTTGAGAACAAAAGACGCGCAACACGAATTTCGCGCAAAAAAACTTAAAGAGTACGGCGTGCTACTGACACCCGAACAAAAAAACGGAATGAAATATGTGGAAGGAGAGCTTAACGACTACACCAATAGACGGCGCGTCATGGGTCCGCTTGCCGCGCTTTGCCATTTAGCCGATGTGACGAGTGCTCGCATTTGGTTCAATCATCCTATGGAACAAAACGACCCATGGCCAAACGCGCGACGAATTCGCGACTAATATCGCGTCAGTGGCGAGGAAACATCCTCGCCTTTTTAATATCATTACGAAAGTATGTTTTACCACCCCCTTTATTCATTTGACAAAAATTTTCTTCCTGCTAAACTTAATTTCATATGCCCATCACCAAATCGGCAAAAAAGGCGCTCCGCCAGTCAAAACGACGCCAGAAACAAAACCTCAAACGAAAAGAGGCGTTTCGCGATGCCCTGAAAAAAATAAAAACGCTCGTTGAAGAAAAGAAATTTGACGAGGCAAAAAAACTGATTCCGCAGGCGTACAAATCTTTGGACAAAGCCGCCAAAACCAACGCCATCAAAAAAAACACCGCATCCCGCAAAAAATCCCGCTTAATGAAACTGATTAAAAAATCATCGGCGCAATAGCCGATGATTTTTTAATTACCCGCAGTGCGCCGCATCAGGAAATTTCAAGCGCGCGCTCCACAAAAATTTCCAGGGCGTCGCGATTTGATACTTTGCTTCCTTTCATTTCCTGCTCCGCCGCCAAAACATTTTCGTATAACTTTTTTAGCGCTTCAAAAGAATGCGTGCGCGCCTGCGCCTGCATTTTTTTTAATACAAATGGATGATGAATGCCCAAAAATTTTTCAACCTCGCCGATCGGCCGCTTTTCGTCGACAGCTTCGGAAGCCAGCAATAGTCCGCGGATGCCGTTTCGCAACGCGCCCAAAATGTACAATTCGTTAATTCCAGATTCAAGAAGCGCTTTCAATAAAAATAGCGCTTCCTTTTTGCCGTCCACGACTGCATCGGTTAATTTGTATATTTTATCCTCAATCGGCATACGCGAAGTTATTTCAAGAGAGCCCGCAACTTCGGCCTTATCAAGTTCTCCGGCAATCGCCCATATATCGCTGCCGTACCGCGCAACCAGCGCGTTCACATCACGACTTGAAACAGTTATGCCGCGCTTTCGCGCTTCCGCAACAATCGCTTTCTGCAATGCTTCTCCGGCAAGCAATTCAAATTCTTCGGATTTTGCAACATATTTCAAAAACTGTTTTAATTCTTTTTTTGCTTCAGCGCCGATTTCCCCGTCCCAAAACAAAACAATCGTATCCTGCGATGTTTGCAAAACCGATAATTTTTTTTCCAATTTTTCAAACGCGCGAGCAAACCCCTTTTTTGCGGAAGGTCCGCTTTCCGCGGAAAAAAATCGCTCAACGATAACCAATTTTTTTCCGACAAAAAGCGACTGATTTTCGGCTGCAGCGAGTATCCGCTCAATGTCATCAACTTCCGCGTCAAACTTTTCCACATTCAAATTGCTTCCCCATTTTTTGCGGTATTCTTCAAAAATCGCGCTTAATTTTTTCCGGGAGCGATAAGTATCCGCTCCGTAAAGAAAATAAATCATAATTGCTACGGCATCATTTTAACTCCGCCCAGTTGTTGCCTTCGAACGAATCAACCCTCAAATGAACGGATGATTGCCACACCGTCTCCATTATTTTTTTAATTTGCGCTCTTGCTTCCGAAACAACATTTTCCCGAACTTCAAAAATCAGCTCGTCGTGAATTTGCAAAAGCATCCGCACCGAATCGCCAATCCCCTTCTCGCGCATCCATTGGTCAATCTTAATCATCGCAAACTTGATAATGTCGGCCGCGGTTCCCTGAATCGGCATATTAATTGCCATCCGTTCCGCTTCAGCTGAATCGCGAATGTTGGGGGAAATAATATTCGGCAAATAACGGCGCCTGCCAAACGCGGTCTGGACAAATCCGTTGTTCCGCGCAAACTCCTTCGTGGTTTCCAGATATTCAGCCAAAGAAGAAAAATCGTGAAAATATTCCTGCTGAAACGCTTTTGCTTCATCCAGTGAAATGTTGGCGCCCTCGCTAAAACTTCTCGGACCCATTCCGTACAAGATTCCGAAATTAAATGTTTTTGCCCGCTGGCGAAGTTCGGGCGTAACCTGTTCAATCGGCATATTGTTAATTTCCGACGCGGTAAGCCGGTGAATGTCAACGCCGTCTTGAAACGCCTGAATCATTTTTTTGTCGCCGGAAAGCGACGCGGCAATGCGAAGTTCCAGCTGGGAATAATCAAACCCTAAAAATTTCCATCCTTTTTCCGCAACAAAGGCGCTTCGTATTTCCCGGCCAAGTTCGCTGCGAATCGGGATATTCTGCAAATTCGGATTTTCCGAAGCAAGGCGCCCGGTGCTTGTTCCGACTTGATTAAATGTCGTATGTAATCTGTTGTCCGAACCAATCAACGCGGGAAGCGCGTCAATATAGGTTGTTTTTAATTTTGCGAGCTCCCGGTACGATAAAATGTCGGCAATAATCGGATGGCTTTTTTTCAATTTAATAAGTTCGCGCTCGGCAGTTGCGAATTGTCCGGTTTTGGTTTTTTTGATTCGCGCGCCTCCGATTTTTAATTTCACGAACAGCGCCTCGCCGAGCTGTCGCGGAGAATTAAGATTAAATTCGCGCCCCACGCTTTGATAAATTTTTTGGGTCAGGACATCAAGTTCTTTGTTCACGCGCGCGCCGATACTCGCCAATGTTTTTTTCTCGCATATAATTCCTTCCGTTTCCATTTGCGCGAGAATCGGCGTAAGCGGAAGCTCTATGGTTTCATATACCGATTGCAAATTATTTTCTCGCAATTCTTTTGCAAGTTGCGCATCAAGTTCCGCAAACAACGGAAGCGCTTCAGCAATAGTTTTTACTTCCTTATTCAGTACGCGGCGGATTGTTTTTTCAAAAGAAAATTCTTTTCTGCCCGCATCAAGCAAAAACTCAACAAGCAAAAAATCGCGCCATCGGCCCAATCCCGCAATGCCTGCGCGCGCGAGTAAAAGAAAAATCGGCTTTGCGTGAAAAACCAAAAAAGTATTGTTTACAAAAAATAAATTCGCGGCGGCAATTTCCTTTTGAGAAAGTTTTTCAAACAACTTTTCCGCGCACTCGTATACCATCTTGCCGTCGTAAAAATACAAAATGTGATTTTCGGCGTCATAACCAAT
>JAGXAD010000166.1 GCA_018971745.1 Patescibacteria group bacterium | reverse complement strand
GTCCGAGCTTCTCAAATTGACTTTCGCAATCTATCTTGCGTCATGGCTTGAAAAAAAGAAATACGACATGAAGAACCTCTATACCGCGTTCGTTCCTTTTGTTATTATGATATCAGTGGTTGCCGTGTTTTTGGTTATGCAGCCGGATATCGGCACTCTGTTCGTCGTTATCGCAACTTCCGTGGCGCTCTATTTTGTCGGCGGCGGAAAAATCAGCCAGATATTCGGCGTCGCGTGCATCGGCCTAATTTCATTGGCGCTTTTGGTGCAAATCGCCCCGTATCGCCTGAATCGTTTTTTGGTTTTTTTGCACCCCGAGCTTGACCCCAAAGGCATCGGCTACCAAATCAATCAGGCGTTTATTGCGATTGGCTCGGGCGGATTTTCCGGCCTGGGTTTTGGAAAAAGCATTCAAAAATACAATTACCTTCCGGAGCCGACCGGAGATTCGGTATTCGCGATTGTTACCGAGGAGACGGGATTTGTCGGAGCGGCGTTTCTTATTTTTCTTTTCCTGATTTTTTTTTGGCGGGGAATGTACATTGCGCGCCGGGCACCTGATCGATTCGGAACTCTGCTTGCGGCGGGCGTTGTAAGCGGCATTACGGCGCAAGCGTTTATCAATATGGCCGCAATTTCCGGGCTTCTGCCGCTCACGGGGATTCCGCTTCCGTTTATCAGTTACGGCGGCACCTCGCTTGTGATAACGCTTGCCAGCATCGGTGCCGTCTTAAACGTTTCAAAACATCATTAAATTGTGATACGATTTGCGCAGATCGTTGCCAGGATGCATAGTTTGCGCAAGGAGCAAAAATATGCGCGTGTTATTTACCGGTGGCGGCACCGGAGGACATTTTTTTCCGATTATCGCGGTGGCGCGCGAATTGCGCAGAGTCGCGGAAGAAGAACAGATTATTGATCTTGAATTTTATTACGCTGGTCCGGACGATTTCGGCGAAAAGGATCTGGAAAAAGAAGACATTTATCCGATGCGGATTATCAGCGGTAAGCGGCGGCGCTATGCTTCGTGGCAGAATGTTTTTGACGCGCTGAAAATCGGCATCGGCATCCTGCAGGCGTTTTGGAAATTGTTTATTGTTTTGCCTGACGTCATATTCAGCAAAGGAGGATACGGCAGCGTGCCGGTTTTGTTTGCGGCGCGGATATACCGGATTCCGGTCATTATTCACGAATCTGATGCCGTGCCCGGCGCGGTGAACGCCTGGTCCGCAAAATTCGCAAAACGAATCGCAGTATCGTTTGCCGCGAGCGCAAAATATTTTCCGGATCGTAAAATTGCCTTTACCGGAAATCCGATCAGAAAAAAACTTATCGGCGGCGATAAAAAAAACGCCAAAGAAAATCTCGGCATTGTTTCGGATACGTTGCCGGTCGTATTTTTTATCGGCGGCTCTCAGGGCGCCCAAAAAATTAATGAAGCGTTGATTGAGAAACTTCCCGAGTACGTGGCGCGCTATGAAATTTTGCATCAGACCGGAAAAAATAATTTTGAGGATGTTACTCTGCAGGCGCATTCCGTGCTTGAAAATATTGAAAACAAAGACCGATATC
>JAGXAD010000165.1 GCA_018971745.1 Patescibacteria group bacterium | reverse complement strand
CTTCCGCGTTTTCCGAGGTGATGAAGATCGTGCCGTCGTCTTCAATGTCAATTTGCGCGCCGGTCTCGGCAATGATTTCATTGATAATTTTTCCGCCCGGACCGATAAGCGCTCCTATTTTTTCGGGGTTGATGTTGAGAATCGTGATGCGCGGAGCAAGAGGCGAGAGTTCTTTTCGCGGCTCGGCAATGACCGATTTCATAAATTGTAAAATCTGCATTCGCGCTTCGCGCGCTTGCTTGAACGCGTCGGTTAAAATTTGCAGAGTGACGCCCTCAATTTTTACGTCCATTTGAATCGCGGTAACGCCGTCTTCGGTGCCGGCAACCTTGAAATCCATGTCGCCGTGATGGTCCTCCGGCCCTTGAATGTCCGTCAGGACTTTGTAATTTCCTTCGTTGTCCATCACAAGCCCCATGGCGATTCCTGCTGCCGGTTTGGTAATGGGCACGCCCGCATCCATCATGGCAAGGGTCGAGCCGCAGACGGATGCCATGGAAGAAGAACCGTTTGAAGAAAGAATTTCTGAAACCAAACGGATGGTATACGGGAATTTTTCTTTTTTGGGGAGAATCGGAATCAGCGCGCGCTCCGCCAAGGCGCCGTGCCCGATTTCCCGCCTGCCCGGGCCTCGCATGGGCTTGATTTCGCCAACTGAATACGGAGGAAAATTGTAGTGGTGCATAAAATGTTTTTTGGTGCGCACTTCCATGCCTTCGATGATTTGTTCGTCTCCTGGAGAGCCGAGCGTCAGCACTGAGAGCGCGTGAGTCTGGCCGCGCATGAACATGGCTGATCCGTGCGTGCGCGGCAAAACCGCCACGGTTCCTCGCAGTTCGCGAAGTTCGTTTGTTTTTCTGCCGTCGGGCCGCTCCTCTTTTTGCAGGATGCGGCGGTGCAAAATTTCATTGACCTCTTCTTCAAACAGATATTCCGCAATTGATTTTACAAAGATGTCTTTATGATTTTCTTCCGCAAAATCAAGCCATTCTTCTTGAAGGCCGCGCATTTTTTCTTGGCGTTCAAGTTTGTCTTTTTCGTAAAGCGCGTGTTCAAGCCGCGAGGAAATGTGTTTTTTTAAAGAAGCGGTGAGTTCTTCCGGAATCTGGGGAATCAGCACTTCGGCCTTTTTTATTCCGCGTTCTTTGATGACGCCGCGCTGGAATGCGATAATTTTTTTTATGGCTTCGTGCGCCTCGTTGATTGCTTTTACGGCGCTTTCTTCGCTGAGTTCGCTTGCTCCGGCCTCAACCATGTTTATTTTTTCTTCGGTGCCGGATACCATCATGTCTATTGCCGATTGGCCGCGTTCTTCAAAATTCGGATTGATAACGAATTGGTCCCCGATTTTTCCGATGCGTACCGCGGCAATCGGGCCCAGCCACGGAATATCGGAGAGCGAAAGCGCCAAGGATGCGCCAAGGACTCCGGCAACATCCGGATCGTTTTTCTCGTCAACGGAAAGCACGGTGATAACCACCTGCACTTCGTTTCTCATGCGCATGTCAAAACGAGGCCGGATGGAACGGTCAATGAGCCGCCCGACTAAAATTGCTTCCTCGGACGGCCGAT
>JAGXAD010000027.1 GCA_018971745.1 Patescibacteria group bacterium | reverse complement strand
ATACTCTGTACTTTTACGAACACAATTCGCAAGCTTATTTAGGAACTGGCAATCCTAAGTTATAGAGAGGCAAATAACCAAAGTAGTATTGACACCCGACGGAAATGATATAATCAAGCGTATCTTTATATTCCGGTTTTTTAAACCAATCACTTAAGATATAAATATATTCAACATCTATATTCAATGGCGCCATCAATTTTTTGTATTGCTTTTTCTTAAAATCACAAGTCTGAAGTTTTTCATCCACCGAACCGGATACCCTTTGAAATTTAATTTCAATCACAAATAAAGTATTGTTGACAATCACATAGAGCGCTTCGTCGGGCAATAGTTTTTTAGAAACTAACTTTTTATAACTAATCCGTCGTGATTCAAGATATTTATAAAGACCGTTTTTACGATAACTTCTGGCAACCTCTTTTCCTCTATAGTAAATAATATTATCCTTCACGAGATAGTCTTTTGCTTTTCGTAACAAAGAAAGAATATCTTTTTCTCTTTCAAAATTAAGCCCCGTGATAGTGTTGCCGCCACCTTTTCCTTTTTTAATCATAATTTTATATCGTTAAATCTTTTAATAGATAAATCTAAATATTTTTTTTCTGAATCAATACCAATAAACTTACGACCCAAGACACTTGCTGCAATCCCAGTAGTGGAACTGCCGGTAAATGGATCAAGAATTATTTGTCCGTGAGTAGTACTAGCCAGAATAATTCTTGAAAGGAGATCTATGGGTTTTTGGGTTGGATGCTTCCCATATTTTTTTTCAATCGGCTTTGGTGTTCCAATCGCCCACACTGAACGCATTTGAAATTTTGGTTTTTTTAAAAAATCCTCTTGCCACACTCCATTTTTCATTAATCCGTAATTAAAAGTATGCCTTCCTTTTTTGTCTTTCCGTGCCCAAATTAATGTCTCATGGCTTGCGGTAAAAAAACGGCAACTGAGATTTGGAGCAGCATTTGGTTTAAACCAAGCAACATCATTTAAAACATGGTAACCAAGTGATTGGATAGCATATCCGCATTGATATATTGAGTGATAAGTTCCACTAACCCAAAGCGTACCATGAGGCTTTAAAACTCTTTTACACGCATTCAACCATTTATAATGAAAATCATAATCATCTTTAAATCCTTTACTTTTATCCCAATCGCCTTTATTAACACTCACTCTTCGGCCGGCGTGAACCGAAAAACCGCCGTTGGAGAGATTATAGGGAGGATCGGCAAAAATCATATCTATCGAATCAGGCGGTAATTGGTCCAGGATATTCATTGCATCGGCAAAGTATAAAACAAAATTGCCTTTTTGAAAATAAGGCCGTGTGACTATTGAAGCAAGAATTTTTTTTTCAGAAGACACCATAAAAAATCGTTCTGATTTTCATTTTTTTACTCCGAAAATGATTTTGGTAAAAACTTTTGGGATGCAAAATGAAAGCCAACCGGCAAAAACAACTCACTAATAGTTTAACGCATTAACGGGCGGTACAACAAATGGATAACTTTTAATTTTTTTACGAAACCGAGAATTTTAAAAACACCGAGTGCGTTGATGTTTTTTTAAGACGGGCCATGCGATACCCTGCTTCACGCTTTTTCGCAATGCTCCCACAGTGAGTCAAACAAAAGTGCCTGCGTATCCGCGATATTTTGGTCCTGAATCGTAATGCCGGTGGGCATTTTTTTGTTAAGCGATATGACGGCGATTTTATCGCCGTAAACGAAGAGCCCGTTCTTCAACGCAAACGAAGAAGGAAGATAGCGCGTCTGACGGAGCATATCCGGGTCGTGCTTGCGCAGCGCTTCGGTTTCAGCGGAACGATTCGTGATAAATTGTACCCGCAAAAAATGCTTTCTGCGCTCTTCAATAAATTCACGAAAATATTCTTCCAGAAAAGCCGCCATATCGTCATACGAGGTAAGCGAACGGATATTGTACTTTGCCGCGATAATATCATCCAGGATGCGGCGGATATTGGCGGTGCCGCTGTAAAAACGAATGGTTGGTTTTCCGTTTTTTTCATTGCGCATCGCGTGCAACTGCGGTAAAACTTCCTGCAGAGCCGCTTCACGCTCTTTCAGGCGTACAAGCAATACATCCGGATTTTCCGCGTTCCAAATGGCGCGACGTTTTTTAATGTATGTCGCAAGCAACCCCTGCTCAGCCAGGCGCTTCATAATGTATTTAGTCGTGGTTCTCGGCAGTTGCGCCTCTTCCGCGACTTCGGAAATCGTTGCATCGTGTATTTTCAAAGCAGCCGCATACACGGTAGCTTCTTTAGACGAATAGCCCAATTGTTCGATTATTTTTCTGATGTGCATACCAAATGACAATACTATTGTTGCTTAATTTATCTTACCTCAAATTCCTTATTAGAACAAGGGGCATAAAAAAAATGAATTTGTAAGAACCTTTTATTGAAGCCGCTTAACATGTGCCTTTATCTTCTTTCAAATTTTGTTTTTGATTACTGAAAAAATGACGAAAAAATTGCCGCATTTTTACCTATCTGTTTTTTCAAAAATTACGAGCACCGATTTCAATGAAAAACCAAATAAACAATGATGTTTTACGATAATAACGATATTCCATTCCACAAAATATTTTTTCACAAAAACTTTTTTCTATAATTATTATTTTCAAAGAAATCAATGCGCTCTACGCTAACGATGGATGGATGCGCCAGCGCATTCATCGCGGTCTTTGACAAATCCAATCAAGAAAGGAGGATGCCATGATTGTTATCCGCGGCGTTATTTTTCGATTTTTGCTGACGGCGATTTTCTTACTTTTACGGGGAGGATTTTTTGACGGCTCATCAGTGGCTGAAGCGCATCAAATTTCCGATGCCGCCAAAACAATCACAATCAACGGAACATCAACGCTTCGAGATTGGTCATGCGTTGTTTCACCCCTTATTTACGTGCATGACCCCGGCAATATTCCCGAAGCGCCGTCGCCTAATTTTTCCGGCGTCATCAATGCCGTTGTGCATGTGGTTGTCCCGATTCGGGATATTGTTTGTGAAAACAACACAATGACCAAGCATCTTCGCAAAGCCTTACAGTGGGAAAAGCATCCGGAAATTCGATTTGAAATTCACCAAGCCACGGTCAACGGAAAATCCGTTTATATGCCCGGCGACTTAACCATCGCCGGAATAACACGAAATGTTGCATTACAAGCAACATTAAATGATATTCCGGACGGTTGGACCACCCTCTCCGGAACAATTACGATTGACATGCGGGATTATCACGTGGAGCCGCCGGTTATATCGCTGCTGTTATTCAAGGCGGAAGTAAAACCGGAAATCGCATTATCTTTTAGCGTGTCAACGCCGTCGTGGCGTAATCCAACAAAAACAAAATAAATAGAGAAAGGAGCACACAGCCATGAAAAGATTATTCCTGGCAATACTCGCATTGAGTATGGCAGTGTCTTTCGGAACTGTGTATGCGGCGGATGAACATGAATCCGAAACCCGCTGGCAGTCGCGCGACATTACGATGCAAAATTTTAGGCCGATTGATAAGCGCGGCATTAATATGTTTGAGCCGCCAAAATCAAGCGGACCGAAATATGACGGATTTAAAATTGATTGGAACGCGGCTATTTCATCGGGCATGCAAGCGCTGCAGCACAAAAACAGCGCCTATTCCAAAATGGTCAACGGCATTGACGCAAACCAACTTATCAAAATGGGACCCGGGTTTAATACGCCAAACGCCAACCTGTACGTAAACGTTCAGCTAAGCGACGGCATCAGAATGATGATGTCAATTTACGCTTCGTCGCGGCACCACAACGAGTTTTGGGTGAAAGACGGCTATGTATTGATTGACAAGCTTCCGTTTGAAAATAAATTTCTCGATTCTCTCATGGAAATAACGACCATCAAGGCGGGACACATGGAAATCAACTACGGCGACCAGCATTTCCGCCGTTCCGACAACGGACTAACGATCTATAACCCGTTTATTGATAATTTGATTCTTGACGCCTTTACGACGGAAATCGGCGTTGAAGCGTACGTCCGTCCGTACGGAATTCTTGACGGCTTCATGCTGATGGGCGGGATCACCGGCGGAGAAATTAAAGGAAACACGCAAGACCCCGACCATCGTTTCCCCGCGTTTCTCGGAAAAATCTCTTACGACAAACAATTAACGAGCGACTTTCGTTTCCGGATTTCAACCTCGCTGTATTACGCGGATAAATCATCGGCAAACACCTTGTATGCCGGAGATCGCGCCGGATCAAAAATGTTTAACGTGATGGAAAGCGTTACGGCGACGGATACGGCGGCAAATTTCAGGTCCGGCGGCCTTAATCCAGGATTTAGCCGGAGCGTCACCGCAGTTCAAATTAACCCGTTTATGAAATATCGCGGGTTTGAATTGTTCGGCGTATTGGAAGTTGCATCAGGCAATAACGGGAAAGAGAACGACGACCGCCTCATCCGCCAGTATGCGGTGGATGCCGTATATCGTTTTCTGAAAAACGAGAAAGCGTACGTTGGCGCGCGATGGAATCGCGTAGAAGGCGAATTAGTACCGCTGCGCAACGACGCGCAAAACATTAATCGTTACGCCATCGGCGGCGGATATTTTTTAACGAATAATATTATGATGAAGGCGGAATACATCAAACAAAATTACGGCGGTTTTGATAAGACCGACATTCGGCACGGCGGCAGTTTCTCAGGACCGATGATGGAAATGGTCATCGCGTTCTGACAAAAAAGCAGATAAAAATTCGCCGGTTTCCAATGGAAACCGGCCTTTCATTTAGAATAAAAACGGCTTCGCGTGCGAAGCCGTACTATTTTTATTTTGGCGAGCGAGGGGCAAAATACAAAATCTTGTTTTGTATTTTGTCCGAGTGAAACCAAAATAAAAAGCCGAGCGTATCGCTTACTCGGCATTCATCAATTCTAATGCTTTTCGTAACTGCTGATCGCGGTCCGGATTTGGAACCCGATCGCTCAAAAACAACGGCTCGGAATAATCCACGGCGGAAATTTCTATGTCGGGAATTACGCCGATGCCCTCAATCTGCTGTTTTTTTTCTCCGGCCAAAACCTGATCCGTAATCAGATGCAGCTCACCAATAAGCCCATTGTCGTCTTTCGCGTTAAAAACGCTGTGCCCGCTTCCATTTCCATGAGTTTTCGTGCCAATCACCACAGCGCCCAGCTGTTGCAAATCCGCGGCAATTAGCTCAGCCATAAAAGCCGTATGTTCATTAACCAACGCAACTAATTTCTTGTTTGCCGCAAACTGCGCAAACTCGCCCCACTGCCACTCGCGAAAAATATTCTTGCATTCGCGCGCCCAGACCGCGTCTTCACCAAGGCGATTCTGCAATGTTACAACGCGGTACATCGGGTCGTTGGTAAACAAACTCACGATGCACGCCGCGGAAAAAATTTCCGCGCCCCCGGGATTATTTCTGAAATCAAGAATCAAACTGCTTGGCTGCCGTTCTGACATTTTTTTTAATGCAACCTGCAGCCACGCCGCAGATCCTGCGGAAACTTCATCAAGTTTGACGTACGCTATGGCATTCGGAAACAGATATGCCGAAATTGGAACAACATCAAACGGCCTTCGGACAAAAATAAGCAGATGCATTTTCTCATTCCGAAGGATTGCAATGGTTACGGGATCTCCGATATTCCCGGCAAGAGCGTGCGTAACGGCATCCGCATTGCTCAACAGGGTATCGCCAACACCGAGCACAACATCGCCTTCCCGAAATCCGGCTACCTCAGCCGGGCTTTCCGGCACAACGCCGGAAACAATAATGCTTGTTTGCCCGCTCGCAGCGTGAACTTCCGCCAATGCAAGGCCTACGCCAACAAGCCATTGCCCATCTTGTTCCCGCTCCGCCTCAATGCTCGTTTTGTAAAACGAGTAACGGTCCAAACACTTCTTCAAAACGCCGTTCAAGAGCACGGCCATCGCCTGTTCATTAGGAGCAGAAATAATTTTCTGCACCGTTTCTTTACCGGCGCATTGCTTAAGATCAACGCTCGGACGAAAATAATGTCTTCGCGTAATGCTCGTTACCGCGTCAAGGTTATGCCATAAAGCCGGCACATACTTTTTCTTCGGCTGAATGTTTGCGGATGAAAAATCAAATTCTACCTTGCCGTTCTTCATAAAAGGCGCGGACGGAAATGACGCGCAAGAAGTTAAAAATGGAAACGCAACAAAAAAAATCAAAAACAACGATTTTGCCTTCATTTTCTTATCCTTTCTTTTTCAAAGTTCTCACTTAAAGATACCATAAGCAATGATATTTTGTCAAGATGTGTGATTTGACAATATAAATTTACTTATGATATGATTTTACTTAGATAATTTGAAAACAACATAAAGAGCGGAAAAATGAGGAAACTTGGTTTTTTGAGCGTTTCCGGATTTTTTTTCATAACAGTTCTTGCCGACAATGCGTATCCGTTTGACAACCCTCCATTTTTCGAAGGCAATGTCCAATGGAATCAAACGGAAAAATTACGGGTGGAACTATTCGGCGAATATGTAATCCGAAGCGACATTCCGGTGCAGTACGGCAAAGATAAAAAGTACGGCAAATCTCCCGCACGGCATCAGGAAGGAGTACGGCTGCAATACCGTTTGCTGGATGACCCTGCAATCGGAAAAATTGAAATGAATTTGTCGGTACGGATAGACACGCGCGATGACGCGCCAGACGGTTTGCATAGAGGTCCGGTTGAAGTTGCCTATACCTTGCCCAAGAATTGGTCGCTTGATTTTTTGCGCGTGCGCCTTGGATTCTCCGACCAAATGAATATCGGAGCGAACGCCGGTTCAACCCGGGAAATCGGGTCCGCGTATGTCGGCGCTGACGTAAAATTGATTGATACCGAAAAGTGGCTCGTGAGCGTCAATTCCACCTATCACTTTTCGTCAAACGTTCCGTCAAAAATTCTAACCGTGTATGACGGAGAACGGAAAAATCCTTTGCGCGCCGAATTCGGCCCGCAAGTTTATTGGAGGGCACGCCCGTTTATCACGTTTGTAGGTGCCCCTTCAATCAATGTTGACAGCGGCTTCAAACCGACCATGGTTGGTTTGAAATCCGGAATGCAGTATGATTTCGGAAAACAATTTTTCTCGCCCAACTCTTCGGCTTCCGGATTTTCCTGGTTCATTGGGGAGGAGTGGAAAATCAACATTGCCGGACTGGATAGAAAAGCATTTCAGTTAACATCCGGATTGCGGGTTCGGTTTTAAATTTTTAACTTGAACAAAAAAATGCAATAACGCTCCGACTGCTGTCGGAGCGTTTTTATTTTCTGGCCGTCTCGGTTCAAAGAACAGAACACCCACGATTATGATTAAGGCATAAACAATGATCATATTGTTTTGATTTAATGAGAACCCGTCTCAAAAATCATTTCTGCTCCGATTTCAAAATTTTGACTGCAACTGGTCAAAAAAAGTTCACGAAATACTTTGTATATCGCTCACTTTTTTTAACCGCGTCTTGCACAAAGTTTTGAAATCTCGCTGCGAAAACATTTTTGAGATGGGTTCTATCGACCTTTATAATTTCTCCCAGCCGATAACCGGGTGAAGTTCCCACCAATTGTGCGATTCGTCAAACCTGGTAATGCCCCAGATTTTTATGTAGTCTCCTTCTTTTGGCAGGGGTAAATCTTTTATCTCTGGTATCGTTTCAGCAACAAGAACTGGCAACGGGAGATATTGCGGACGGATAACAATGTGATAATCGCCATCCGGCTCGTGAGTAATCTTATCTACAATGCCCTCAACCGCAACTTTGGTTTTTGCGCTTCCGTTCGCAATAAAATCAACAAGCCCGACATCGTGATACAGTAGGTCATCATCCTCTTTCTCTCCTTGCTTTACAAAAAAGATTAACATACGCTCAAAAACGTTTGGGAGTGTGGCTTGCGGGTTTATGGTTTGGCTGCGGATAAAGAAGCCCAACCAAATGCCGCCGCCAAGCGCGACAACAAACGTTAACGTTAAAAGCAGTTTCTTTTTCATAAAGGTTTATTGGTTTCTTGTAATTGCCGCTTTTGGGCAGAGGGGATAACCAGATACCCAACCGCAATACCTAACATTGCACCGCCCAAAATGTCAGATGGAAAATGTACGCCCGCCACAATTCGGCTTACGTCCATCAAAATTGCGGCGGCAAAAAACCAAATTCCCCACTTTTTATTGTAAAGAGAAATA
>JAGXAD010000026.1 GCA_018971745.1 Patescibacteria group bacterium | reverse complement strand
GCGTTCATCCGGAGTGTGATCGCAGTAGACTCTTTCGCAGATTGGACACGCCATGTCATTCTCTCCTTTTCAAAGATGTATGTGTAGGAGAATTCCTACAAAAACAGCGTAGCATATCTATAAAATAAAGTCAAATGGAAAATCAGCGCGTACAGGATTTTGAAGCCATCGTTTTGAAACTTGCCTCACCCGAGGATATTTTGTCGTGGTCGCACGGCGAGGTGACGAAGCCCGAGACGATTAATTATCGTTCGCAAAAGCCGGAAAAAGACGGCTTGTTTGACGAGCGCATTTTCGGACCAACCAAGGATTACGAGTGCTATTGCGGAAAATACCGCCGCATCCGCTACAAAGGAATCATCTGCGACAAGTGCGGGGTTGAAGTAACGCGCGCCGTGGTGCGCAGAGAGCGCATGGGACACATTAAGCTTGCGTCACCCGTATCGCACATCTGGTTTTTGCGGGGCGTGCCTTCAAAAATTGGACTTCTTTTGGACATGTCGGTCGTGAATTTGGAAAAAGTGATTTATTTCGGCGGGTACATCATCACGAACATTGACGATGCGAAGCGCACTGAGGCGCTGGAGGAAATTGAGCGCGAGTTCAAAAGCAAGTCGTCAAAAATGACGAAATCGGAATTGAGTGAATTGAAAGACGGAAAAGAAATCGCGAAAGAGGAACTGAAAAGTTTGCGCATGTTGCGCGTGCTTTCGGAAGTTGAGTATCATCGTTTAAGCATGAAATACGGCGAAGTATTTGAGGCCGGCATCGGCGCCGAAGTTCTGAAACACATTTTAGAGCGGGTTGACATGCAGGCATTGCGCTCGCAGCTTGAGCATGAAATTGAAAACAGCGAGGCGATTCAGAAAAAGAAATTATTGAAACGGTTGCGCGTGGTGAAATCAATGATGCAGGCAGGGCTTCGCCCCGACTGGATGTTTTTGACCGTGGTGCCGGTGATTCCGCCTGACCTGCGCCCGATGGTGCCGCTTGACGGAGGCAGATACGCAACCGCGGATTTGAACGATTTGTATCGCCGCGTCATCAATCGCAATAACCGCCTGAAGCGGCTGTACGAATTAAAAGCGCCGGAAGTTATTACCAGAAACGAAAAGCGCATGTTGCAGGAAGCGGTTGACGCGTTGATTGACAATTCGGCGCGCCGGGGCCAGGCGCCGGTGGCATCGCAAGCACAGCGCCGCCCGTTAAAATCATTGGCTGACATGCTGAAAGGAAAACAAGGCAGATTCCGCCAGAATCTTTTGGGCAAGCGCGTTGATTATTCCGGAAGATCAGTGATTGTGGTCGGCCCGACTCTGCGCCTTGACCAGTGCGGCCTGCCAAAAGAAATGGCTTTGGAACTCTTTAAGCCGTTTGTGATTCGCAAATTGATTGAACTTGAACTCGCGCACAATATGCGGGGTGCGGCGCGCCTGATTGAAGAGCGGCCGCCCGAAGTGTGGGCGATATTGGACGATGTTATTGAGGGAAAGTACGTGTTGTTGAACCGCGCGCCGACTTTGCACCGCTTGGGCATCCAGGCGTTTCAGCCGGTATTGATTGAGGGGCATGCGATTCAAATTCATCCCTTGGTTACCACCGCGTTTAACGCGGATTTTGACGGTGATCAAATGGCGGTGCATTTGCCGCTCACTGACGAGGCGCAAGCCGAAGCGCGCGAAATTATGCGTCCGTCAATCAATTTGTTGAAACCGGCAACTGGAGGCCCGATTGTGCGCCCGACGCAGGATATGGTGCTCGGATGCTATTGGGTAACCACGCTTGCGGAAGATGCGGAAGTCGCAGGCGAAGGAAAAGTTTTTCCGACACCGGAGGACGCGATGCTTGCATACGAATTCGGGCACATTGATTTGAGAGCGCGCATTAAGGTGCGGATTTCTTCCGGCGTCGCGCCGCAAGGGGATTATGCTGAAAAAGCCGTGTCAATAAAAAAAACGAAAAAAGCCAAAAAAGAAGAAGAGCCGGTCGGCACAAAACACTTGCCAAGCGCACTTCTTGAAACATCCGTGGGAAGAATTTTATTTAACCGCGTTTTGCCGGAGGATTACGAATTTGTGAATAAGGATATGAAGGCCGCTGACCTTGAGGAATTGGTGGAGAATGTCATTAAGCAATACGGCATGCGCGAGGCGCCGCGGATTTTGGACAACATTAAAAAATTTGGTTTTGAATACGCGACGCGCTCCGGCATTTCCTGGGGCATGGATGATTTGCGCACTCCGCAAGAAAAATTTGAGTTGGTGCGAAAAGCCGACGAAGAAGTAACTACTATCAACGATCAATATCAAAGAGGATTGCTTACGGATAAGGAGCGATATGATCGCGTTGTTGGCGTCTGGACGAAAGTGGTTGAAGAGGTTCGGGCGCTTGTTCCGAACACGCTTGAACGCTTCGGCCCAATTTACATGATGATTAATTCCAAAGCCCGCGGCTCATGGCTTAACACTTCGCAGATGGCGGGCATGAAGGGGCTCGTGGTAAATCCGGCCGGCAAGCAGATTGAGCTTCCCATTATTTCAAGCTACAAAGAAGGTTTGAATGTGCTTGAGTATTTCATCTCAACGCACGGCGCAAGAAAAGGCACGGCCGATACCGCCTTGAAAACCGCGGTTGCCGGATATTTGACGCGACGCTTGGTTGACGTGTCGCAGGACGTGATGATTACGGAGAATGATTGCAAAACAGATGACGGCATTACTTTATGGCGCAAAGATTCGGTTGAAATCGGACGGCCTTTTGCTTCGCGCGTATACAGCCGTACTGCGCTTGAAACAATCAAACGGCCCGATACCGAAGAGGTGATTGTTGAGACGGGAGAAATTATAACCAAAGAAAAAGCAAAAATTATCGGCGGGATTGAAACCATTGAATCAATGTGGGTGCGCTCGCCCATGTCCTGTAAAAGCATTCGCGGCATCTGCCAGAAGTGTTACGGCCTTGATTTGGGAAGAAACGAGCTGATTCATTTGGGAGAAGCGGTCGGCATCGTGGCGGCGCAGTCAATCGGCGAGCCCGGAACCCAGCTTACTATGCGCACTTTCCATACCGGAGGCGTTGCCGCAGGCGGCGACATTACTTCAGGTCTTCCGCGCGTTGAGGAAATTTTTGAAGTGCGCACGCCAAAAGGCAGAGCCGTGATTACGGACGTGCCGGGCACCGTTACGGATATTCACGACGAGCATCGCGAAAAAGTCATTACGATTTTTGTGGATCAGGATATGTTGAAAACGATTGAAGAATCGTCTGAAAAGAAAAAGCGCGGCAAAAAATCAAAAGAGCCGAAATTGGAAGAAAAAGAAAAAACGTTTCGCGTGCCGCCGGGCATTGGTTTGGCGGTTGAGGTTGGCGCGCGGGTTTTGGCGGGCGACCTGCTTTCCGAAGGGCACGCCGATTTGAAGGAACTTTTCAAAATCGGCGGCAAAGAACTGATTGAGCGATACATTATCAAAGAAGTGCAGAAAATTTATTCTTTGCAGGGAGCGCCTATTCACGACAAGCACATTGAAGTGATTGTACGGCAGATGTTTTCCAGGGTGCGCATCAAAGAAGCAGGAGATACCGGATTTACCGAAGGGGAATTGATTGAAAAATTGCGTTTCCGCCAAGAAAACCGGCGCGCGGAAAAAGAAGGGCTCGCTCCGGCAACGGCGCATCAGGTGCTTTTGGGCATAACGAAAGTCGCGCTTTCCACGAATAGCTTTTTGTCCGCCGCTTCGTTTATGGAGACCGCGCGCGTTTTGATTAACGCCGCGATTGAAGGCAAGGAAGACCCTCTGCGCGGATTGAAAGAGAATGTGATTATCGGGAGGTTGATTCCGTCGGGAAGGGGCTACCGGAAGTAGTTCAGGAAGCGACTTGAAAAAACATACAATTTCCCCGCCGAGGAAATTGTATTCGCCGGCCTCCTCGCTCGTTTCGCTTCGCTCAACACCGTGGCCGCTCGTCGGCCGCAGCGTTTTTCAAGTCATCTTCCCTCGCTACTTCTTTCGCATTAAAAGATACTTTTAGAAATAAAAAGCCCGCCGGAGGTCCGAAGACGCGGCGGGAAGCAGTCGGTCTGCTTAGTCCTTTTGTTTGGAGGGTTGCCCTATTCAGTTTTTTCTTTGACTTTCCAGCCGAAGCGGTCAAAGAATGCAAAATCAGTTTTATCAATGCAGGTAATTTTTACAAGGGCATCGACATATTCATGTGATAACTGTTGACTGGACTTATTCGTTCTGGCATCTTCGTAAAAAATGGTGAAGCCGCCGCATGCCACATAATCGTCATGAAGGCCGCGAACCTGAATAAAACGGTTGGTTTTAGGGTCGTAGAAAACATCCCCAGCGTGTTCTTTAAACTCGGGAAGTTTTTTGAAAAACTCATCAAAATCCATTTATCCATTCTCCTTTTCAAAGAAGTTTACGGTAGAGTAATTGGTTTTTACGTTATGTAAAACCAATTCTTATTTTAATGCTATCATATCTTATTTAATTTGTCAATAGCTTAAAATGCCCCATTGTTGGCGAGGTTATGCTACAATATATGAATGGCGCGGAATAAGAAGAATAAAAAAAAGGTAAAATCTGAAAACCGGGAGCAAAAAGTTGCGCAAGGCGCGTGGCACGATGATTTGCATCCGGAAACCAAAAAAAGCATTTTTGCCATTTTGTTTTTTGTGTTGGCGGCGTTGACCCTTTTGAGTTATTGGGGCAAGGCAGGCGCATTCGGCAGATATTTTTTTGCGGCTCTTGACTGGCTGGTGGGCCGGGGATATTTTTTTGCGCCGTTGACCTTTGTTCTGATCGGGTTTTCGCTTTTATTTTCCTACCGCAGGCATTTGTACGCGGCAACGCTTATTGGCGCATCACTTTTTTTGGCGTCAACCCTTGGTTTGACGGATTTGTGGCTTGGCGATAAAACAGGCGGCATGATTGGATTTGTTGTTTCGTATCCCTTGTTTCGCGCGTTTGATTTTTGGGCAACCTTGGTGATTGAAGCGGCAATATTGATTTCGTCGCTCCTGATTATTTTTAACACGCCGCTGGTGCGTATGTTTGAAAAAGAAGAAGGAGAAGATGAAGAATCCGCACCGGAGAAAAAAGATGAAGTTGAGGTTTCGGTATCCGGCATTAAAACGGCTGATGCCGCAGAGCCGCCAGCACCGGAGCCCGAAACAAAAAAACCGGGCCGCGAAATCCGCGAACGCGAAAAAGAATCTCGCGCGGCGGAAGAATTTGTACTTGATAAGAAAAAATACTCCGCATTCGCGTACCAGAAGCCGCCGTTGTCGCTCCTGAATGCGGATTCCGGCAATCCTTCGGCAGGCGATATCCGCGCGAACGCAAACATCATTAAACGCACGCTTCAGAATTTCGGCATTGACGTGGAAATGGACGAAGTATCGGTGGGACCCACAGTTACGCAATACACGCTTAAGCCTGCCGAAGGCATGAAGCTCTCGCGCATCACGGCTCTTCACAGCGATTTGGCGTTGGCCCTTGCGGCGCATCCGATTCGCATTGAAGCTCCGATTCCCGGAAAATCTTTGGTCGGCATTGAAATTCCGAATCGTTCCATTGCGTTGGTCGGGCTTCGCAGTTTGTTTGAGACGGCCGCGTTTCAAAATTCCGGATCGCATTTGTTGTTTGCGCTTGGCCGCGATGTTGCTGGCGAGCCGGTGTACGCGAATCTTTCGCGAATGCCGCACATTATGATTGCGGGCGCCACTGGCACGGGAAAATCCGTGAACATCAATACGATTTTGGTTTCGTTTCTGTACCGGAATCCTCCGGAAATTTTGAAATTTATTATGATTGACCCGAAGCGTGTTGAATTGACCATGTTTAACGGCATTCCGCATTTACTCACGCCCGTGATTACGGATTCAAAGCGCGCGGTGCAGGCCCTGCGCTGGGCCGTGCAGGAAATGGAAAAACGATACATTATGCTCTCGGATGACAAAGTGCGTGATTTGGAAGGATACAACGCAAAAATAGCAAAAGAAAATAATTCCGAAAAACCGGTTATGCCGATGATTGTGGTTGTAATTGATGAGCTTGCGGACTTGATGTTCAGTTTTCCGCGCGAAGTTGAGGGTGCGATTGTACGGCTTGCCCAGATGGCGCGCGCGGTCGGAATTCATTTGATTGTTTCAACCCAGCGCCCGTCGGTTGAAGTAATTACGGGCTTGATTAAAGCAAACATTACTTCACGGATTGCATTTCGCGTCGGATCGGGCGTTGATTCGCGCACCATTCTTGACATTTCGGGCGCGGAAAAATTGCTCGGTAACGGCGATATGCTTTTTTTGGCCGGAGATACGGTCAAACCCAAGCGCATTCAGGGCGCGTTTGTGTCCGAAGACGAAGTAAAGCGCGTGGTGCAATTCATTGAATCGCACAGCGAAAGTAGTGAGGCCGCGTCCGCAGAAATGTTTGATCGCACAAGCGGTGGTGCATCGTTATTGCCATTGGCTGAAGATGGCGTGATCCCGTTTGACGAATTCAGCGGAGATGACGACGAGTTATATGAGGAGGCGCGTAAACTTGTGATTGAAGCGGATAAAGCATCAGCATCGTATCTGCAAAGACGCTTGAAAGTTGGGTATGCTCGAGCGGCGCGGCTTTTGGATATGCTTGAGGAGCGGGGGATTATCGGTCCCGGAGACGGAGCCAAGCCCCGTGAAATTTTAGTGAGTCGAGATGAAGTTGTGGGCGAGATGAAAGATATGCCGTCCGATGTTGGCGAGGACGAAGAAGAAGTTGAAGAAGAAACATAAAAATTATTATGCGCTAAAAAATTTATGAAATCTATTTCCCGAAAACAAGCTGGCATGCTGATTACGCTTTTTGTAATTGCCGCAGTATCGGCGTATTTTTTATTTCAGCTGCGTCCGGTGATTGAGCCGCCTTTTCTTTTGGTTTCCTCGCCGGATCGCGATACAATAATGCATGCGTCAACAACCATGTTGGAGGGGAGAGTAAGCGCTCATACAGATTTGACGATAAACGGAAGGCGGGTGTATGGCGGCGAGGATGGCGTATTTAAGACGGAATGGGATTTGGTTTCCGGCTTGAACCGATTTGATTTCCATGCTACGAATAATTTTGGCAAATCATCGGAAGTATTCAGATACATATTAGTAAAATAATTGTAGAGTGTAATCGTGTTGAAAATACCTTTTTGACACTCGGGGTTGCATCAGCGACGGGTTGTCTGGGGGACAACCCAGGGCTTTTGCGATGAGCAAAAGGGCAGTGGGATCAATAATGTAAAAAGCAAAATAGAGGCGGCGTCAAAAAAGTATTTGCAACACGAGAGATTCTTACAAATAAGTCAATATTATGTCAAAAGAAGAAAAACAAAATAAACTGCGCGCTTTGGAAGACGCGGTCAAGGAAATTCAGGCAAAATTCGGCGAGGGCTCCATTATGAAATTGGGAGACGCGCACAAAGTCAATGTTGATACTATTCCGACCGGATCCTTGTCGCTTGATTTGGCGCTTGGCGTGGGAGGCGTGCCGCGCGGCAGAGTTATTGAATTATACGGGCCGGAATCGTCCGGCAAAACTACGCTTGCGTTGCATATCGTTGCCGAAGTGCAAAAAAAAGGCGGGCTTGCCGCATTCGTGGACGCGGAGCACGCGCTTGATCCGGAATACGCAAAGCGGATTGGCGTCAAAATAAACGATTTGTTGATTAGTCAGCCCGATACCGGAGAGCAGGCGCTTGATATTGTTGAATCTTTGGTGCGTTCCGGCTCGGTTGACGTGATTGTGGTTGATTCGGTTGCGGCTTTAACTCCTCAGGCAGAAATTGAGGGCGATATGGCGCAGCAGCACATAGGATTGCAAGCGCGCTTGATGTCTCACGCGCTTCGCAAGCTCACGGCAATCGTGGCAAAATCAAAAACTGTCGTGATTTTCATCAACCAAATCCGGATGCAAATCGGCATTATGTTCGGGAATCCGGAAACGACACCCGGGGGAAAAGCGCTTAAATTTTATTCCTCGGTAAGAATTGAGGTTAGACGAGCCGCGCAAATTAAAAAAGGAGAGGAGATTATCGGAAATCGGGTAAACGTAAAAATCGTGAAAAATAAAGTTGCTCCGCCTTTTCGCAGAGCCGAATTTGACATTTTTTACAACGAGGGCATTTCGCAAGAAGCGGAACTTTTGGGGCTTGGCGAGAAATACGGCGTTATTAAAAAATCAGGAGCAAGTTACAGTTTTGGCGCGACAAAACTGGGGCACGGCTTTGACAACGC
>JAGXAD010000025.1 GCA_018971745.1 Patescibacteria group bacterium | reverse complement strand
ATTTAGTCGGCGCCGATGTTGTGTGTGATTGCATTGCGTCGCTTGAGCGGCAAGAACCCGATGGCGGTTGGATTGTGCCGAAATTTTTGGACGAGATGGTTGAAAAAAATACGCTCGGAGAAAAATCCGGAAAAGGATTTTATTCGTACGGCGCAACCGTTAATGTTGAAGAATTTGGCGATGTTGCGCGCGTAACATTCGGCGACGGCAAAGGCAATATTTTGTCGCTCAAACTCGTGCAGAAACTTACCGAACAATTCCGGTTGTTGAAAAATAAAAACTACCGCGCGATTTTTCTTACCGGTAGAGGCAAAAATTTTTCGGTAGGTGCCAATATCAAGGAATTTCCTTTGTGTTTGCGGAGCAGGCAGGATGCGCATTACGCCATCACCGCATTTGCGGATTTGATGAGTGCTATTGCGGAATGCAAATCGTCCGTAATTGCTCTGGTGCGTGGAAGATGTTGGGGCGGTGGATACGAATTGGCACTTGCGTGCGATTTGATTTTTGCCGAGAAAGGAAGTGAGGTTCGCCTGCCCGAAGTCGGGCTTGGTATTTTGCCGGGTGCGGGCGGAACGCAACGGTTATTGCGCCGCGTAGGTTTCAGAAAAGGCGCGCCAGTGGTTTTAGACGCAAAAGCAAGAAAAGTCAAAAAGCCGTTTATTGACGGCGTGGTTCCCTCAGACGAATTTTTAGGAAATTCTCATCAGAGCGAATTTTTTTTGAGCAAGTTGTTGTTCGCGTCGGTTCAATTGCCAAAACGGTTGTTTCCGGCGCTGAAGTATTCTTGGAAAGACCGAATCGCATATGCGGGGTTCTCCGCAAAAATCGCGCTGTATCGCATGTTTGGTTGGGCGCCGGTTTCCGCGCAACTTGCGCTTGACGCAATGTGGCGCAGCAATCAACTGCCGCTTGAGGAAGGATTGGATTTGGAACGCGACGCAATCGCAGGCGATGCGGACGAGGAAGAAGGAAAAGCTGGGGCGTTTCAAACGGATGACGCGGAAGAAGGCATCCGCGCGTTTCTTGAAAAACGAAAGCCGAAATTCGGCTGGAGAAAATATCATTGACCCGCATTCGCGGGTTTTTTAATTTGTTTGTAAATAAATCGGACTTCGCTTTGTGGCTCATTATCTTGGACAAATAAATAAAAACCGCGCTATGATGAAAGCGCGGATTGCTCTTTTTGTTTTTACGATTTTCCATCTTTTCTTGGTTGCAGTAAGACAAATATACTGATAGTCTCGCCAATTCGTATCGGACGTTTTTCGTCGAGCGCGCGGCACTCAATTTTGTATCTTCTTTCTTGATACGACATAGGCGCATAAAGACAATCTGCTGTATTTGTTTTGGAATTTTGCAGGATAAGATGTTCAGAATGTATCATCCACATCGCATTTTTGCAGTCGGTTTCATTTTCCATTTCCAGCCATACATATATGATAGGCCGGTCCCGGTTGGACAAATAATCCTTTTACTTTCATTGGTTGGTTTCCTCCTTCCCTTTTTTCATTTCCCGTTCCGCATGACGGCATATCAGGAAATGCCGCGCGCAGAAAGCGCATGCCCCCGCCATTAAAAGGGTTAAAACAATCATTGCGGCCCCAAGTTTCAATGCGCCGTTTGAAAACGAATTATAGGTAAGAACGGCGAACATGCACGCTAACAAGAAAAACACAATGGCCCAGCCCAAAGCCTGATTTCGTTCCTCGCGAGGAGTCATTGATTTTACCTTTTGTTGTTAAATATCAAAACACATTGATGTTAGCAAATTATTGAATGTATGTCAAGCAAAATCAGGTTTGATATTCTCACAATTTTTCCCGAAGCATTTGAATCGTATTTGAACGCTTCCATGATGAAACGGGCGCGAGCCAAAAAACTTATTGATGTTTGCGTGCATGATTTGCGAAAATTTGCGCGCGACAAGCACAAAAAAGTGGATGATCGGCCATACGGTGGAGGGCCAGGGATGGTTGTCAAAATTGAACCAATAATGCGCTTGATTGTTTCAATTTTAAAATCAAAAATCAAAAATCAAAAATCAAAAGTTTTGATAATTTTATTTTCCGCCGCAGGAAAACAATTTACCGCGAATACGGCGGCAAACTTCGCAAAAAAATATGACCGCATCATCATGATTGCGGGACACTACGAAGGCGTAGACGAGCGCGTCAAAAAAGTCATTCGCGACTTAGGATTTGCAATTCAGGAATTATCCGTCGGACCGTATGTTTTAACCGGCGGCGAACTTCCCGCAATGATTGTAATTGACGCAGTGTCGCGCCACATTCCCGGATTTCTCGGCAAAGGAGAATCGCTTGAAGAAAACCGTTACGGCGTCGGCGTTCCCGCCTACGCGCGGCCTGAAATATTTACGCATCGCGGCAAAAAATATGCGGTGCCGAAACTTCTTTTGTCCGGAAATCATGCTATGATTGAAACATGGAGAAAACTTCACGCGAAGAAAAAGCAGGAAAGAAAAAATACGCGGGATTTACTTTGATTGAACTTTTGGCGGTTATCGCAATTATCGGACTGCTTGCCGCCGCAATTTTGGCGTCTTTGAATGCGGCGCGCGCAAGAAGCCGCGATGCGAGGAGGAAAGCCGATTTAAACCAGATTCGCGTTGCCGTTGAATTGTATGTGGCTACGAACGGAACGTTGCCCGGATCTTCCGGTCCGGGAAATTGCAATAACGCAGGTGGCTGCAATTCAACGGACGCCCAGCCGTGGATTCCCGGCCTCATCCAGCAATACATCAGCGCGATTCCGGTTGATCCTTCCAACAGCGCAACCTATCGTTATCGTTATCGGCCGAATGCCGCAACCGGCGATTACGAAATTGACGCTCCGGTAGAAGCGGATTACGAATCCGCTCAAAACGACGGAGGCAATGAAAATATTTGTCCGTCTTCGTCAACATGCAGGTATGAGATCGGCACTGACCTTACTCGTTTGCAAACCGGGCCGTAGAATAATTTTTGATTGCCTGCGATTTAACTAATCTGTTTTGCAGTGCCGTCGTGCAATAAAAAAACCGGGGAGAGGATAATTTCATTTTCCCCGGCGCCAGAATAACGCTAGCGGTCCTGCGGCGTACCATCCTACGGCATACAACAGGACATACAGCGGATTTCGCGTCCACCATTGCGTTGACTGTGGGTCGTGCTTGATCCATCCGGTTGGAATCGATTTTACTTTGATTCCCCATTGTTTTGCAAAGAATCGCGTGGTCCAGATACAAAACGGTCTATGAATCCACGGAGAGGCAAGCACCCATAATGTTTCAAAACCGCACTCGGCCGCGATTTCCACTCCTTTGCGCGCAACCGTATCGGTACCGACATATTGGCAGTTTATCTCTTGGCTCCGTATGACATGAATTTTTCCCTGTTCTCTGTCCAATATGTAAAATTGCGGACTCTTATTGTCTAAGCAGTCGGCAAGTTCTTGCTGTAAAATAAGAGGCATGCGGAAAAATTGCGGCTGTTTTACCAGAGCATTCATTAACTCCCGATTGCTGATTCCGGGATCGCAAAATTGGTATCCGAAAGAAAACCCCAGAACCGCATCTTTGCTTTGTATTTGCATTAGAATGTACTCCTTTTTGTAAATGAACTTTTCATAGAGAGTATGATAATATAAGTTGAAAACAATGTCAAATTTCCAAAAAAGTTTCTTTGGGAACCGAAAGCAAATTGTTTTGCTTTCGACGGGTTTTGTAGAAAATTGTCCTCGATTTTCGTATAACAAAACCCCGGCTTTTGCTGAGGAGGCAAAAGGGCGGCTGAACTTCCCCAAAAGTTTCTTTTGGGGAAGTTCAACTTCCAGCCATCAGGTTGAAGGCGGCACTCATAATGATTGGACCGAGTGGGAGCGCGTTACCGCGAAGCTAAAAGTGGAAAACGCAAAGTTACGGGGCTGGCCGGATTATATTTTACATAAATATCCGAACCCGTTGCAGGAAGAAAATTACATTTCCGGAAAAGCGTGCGGCCATTATCATCGTTTCCGCGAGGATTTTGATATTGCGCGCTCGCTTGGTCACAACGCGCATCGTTTTTCAATTGAATGGTCGCGTATTGAGCCGGAAGAAGGAAAATTTGACGAAAAAGAAATTGAACATTATCGGCAAGTTATTCGCGCTCTTCGCGAACGGGGCATTGAGCCGTTTATAACTTTGTGGCACTGGACGCATCCCGTATGGTTTGCAAAACGCGGCGGCTGGCTTGCAAAAGACGCGCAAATTTATTTTTCACGATTTTGTAAACGGATGGGCGAAGAATTCAAAGACGAAGTCCAATACTGGATTATTTTGAATGAACCAATGTTGTGGGCTACTGACGCGTATCGGTTAGGGAAAAAACCGCCTATGGCGCAAAGCGTTTTTAAATTTTTGAAAGCTTATGTTCAGCTGGTGCGCGCCCATCGCAACGCCGCCGCGGCGTTGAAAGATATAAACAAAGATTTTCACATAGGCATTGCCGAAAGCATGAATGATATGTTATTTCCCGCGTTGTTAAAACCGTTCGTGCATTATTTTAGAAATCTTTTATTTATCTCTTTGGTCAAAAACCGGCTTGATTTTATCGGCGTGAATTATTATCGGCCTTTTCGTTTTAGGTTTCAAAAACCGTTGCATATTTCAGATATGGGATGGGAAATTTATCCGGAAGGAATGTGTCATCTTTTGAAAGATTTAAAAAAATATTGCAAACCGATTTTTATTATGGAAAACGGCATTGCGGATGCGCGGGACGCGAAGCGCGCCGATTTTATCAAGAGCCATATTGCGATGATGCAACGGGCAATGAACGAAGGTGTTGATGTCAGAGGATATTTTTACTGGTCGCTCTTTGATAATTTTGAATGGGACAGCGGTTTTTGGCCGCGATTCGGCCTGGTTGAAATTGATTACCAGACTCTTAAACGCCGCATCCGTCCAAGCGCGTACGAATACAAAAAAATCATAGAAGAATCAAAATCCTAAATTCTAAATTCTATATTCTAAATTCTCGGTGCTATGAATTGGCTTTTTATCGCCGTTATTGCGCAGACAATATTCGGAACATCAAACATATTTGATAAATTGTTTTTGAATCGTTCCGTTCCCGACCCGTTTGTTTTTACGTTTTGGCTGGGCATGCTTGAACTGTTTGGATTGGCGCTGGTGCCGTTCGGTTTTGTCGCGATTCCTTTGCATGTTATTTTGGTTGCGCTTTTGTCCGGAGCCGTATTTATTGTCTCGCTCTTCTTTTTATACTCTGCGCTAAGCCGCGGCGGCGCGTTTGACACGTTGCTGGTAAACGGAATTTTTTACGCTCTTGCGACATTGGCGTTCAGCGCCGGGTTTTTGCATAACACATTTGCGTTTTCCGATTGGGTCGGTTTTTTATTGCTTCTATCCGGAAGCGTGGTATTTTTTTTCGCGGAGCCGAAAACATTCCGGCTTGCGCCGAATTTGTTTATTTTTGTCAGCGCGTGCTTGATGGCGCTTTCCACGGTTTTGGGAAAAATTGTTTTTTTGCAAAGCCCGTTTATCACCGGTTTTGTGTGGATTAAAACCGGCGGTTTTTTGTTCACGCTTCTTTTTTTATTGGCGCCGTCGCTCCGCCGAAGAATTATGGAGATGACTTTAGATTTAAAAATTTCGAATCGCATGCTGTATCTTGCAAATCGGGCATATGCCGGTTTGGGAACGGTTTTGGTTGATTACGCGATATCGCTCGGGCCTCCGGCGCTCGTGACCTCAGTTGAAGGTTATAAATTCGTTGTTATTTTTGTTGCCGGATGGTTTTTGCTTGGCGAACGATTTTACGGCAAAGCGCTTGTTGGCAAAATTATTGCGACGATTTTGGTCGTTGCGGGGTTGGCGTGGCTTGCGCTCGGCGATTATGCGGGGTCTTTGCCGGTGAATGAGCATCGTCCAATCCAATGGGGCGTTACATTTTCTGAAAAATTCAGCAAAGATCTTAGCCTTGATTGGCAGAAAAATTTTCTTGCAATTGCGGACGAATTGCATCCGCAAAAAATTCGCTTGATCGCGTATTGGGATTTGATTGAAAATAACCGCGGCGCATTTGATTTTGCGGATTTGGATTGGCAAATCGCTGAAGCGGCAAAGCGGAATATTTCGGTTGTTTTGGTGGTGGGAATGAAAGTGCCGCGTTGGCCCGAATGCCACAATCCGCAATGGGCGAACGCGCTTGCGACGGAAGATCGCGAATCGGCACTGCGCGATTATATGAAAATTGTCGTGGAACATTATCGCATGAACCCCGCAATTATTATGTGGCAGGTTGAGAATGAACCGTATCTGATGTTTGGAAACTGTACGGCGCGCGGAAATAATTTTTTGGAAAAAGAAATCGTCTTAGTTAAATTGCTGGACGCTACGCGCCCCGTGTTAGTAACCGACGGCGGCGAATTCGGATTGTGGAATCGCGCCGCGCGAGCAGGTGATGTTTTCGGCACGACGATGTATCGCAGGGTATATCCGAAGTTCATCGGATCTATTTTTGGCGTTATTGAATATCCGTTGAGTCCGAGTTACTTTCGCCTGAAAGAAAAATTTGTCCGGTGGGTTATCGGCGATGCGCAAAAAAAATTTATTGTGGTAGAATTACAGGCAGAGCCGTGGGAGCCGGTGTCGCTTTCTCAGGTTTCGTATGAAGAGCAAATAAAAAATTTTAACCGCGATTATTTTGTGAAAACCATTGCATACGCAAAAGAAACCGGATTTAACGAATATTATTTGTGGGGTTCGGAGTGGTGGTATTGGTTGAAAGAGAAACATAATGATTCGAGCATGTGGGGTGAAGCAAAAAATATTTTAGAATTTAAAAATTAGAATATAGAATTTAGCTTATGTACTATCTCGGCATTGATGTCGGCGGAACAAAAACAAAAGCAGTATTGCTTAAAGGATTTTCCATAAAAACCATGGAGTGTTTTGTGATTGATACGCCGAAAAATAAAAAACAGTTTTTGTCGGTTATGGTGCGTTTGGTTCGTTTTATTGCGGAAAAGAAAAAACTTTCCGGCATCGGTGTCGGTTTGCCTGGCATTGTTGATGTGAAGCGCGGGATTTTGGTGAAAGCGCCGAACCTCCCATTTTTAAATGGCTGGAACGCAAAGAAATTTTTCAGAAAATTTTCATCAGCCGTTGCAATTGATAACGACAGCAGATGTTTCGTGCGCGCAGAGGCCGCGTACGGAGCGGCAAGGGATTATAAAAACATTATTGGAGTCGCCATCGGCACCGGCATTGGCGGCGGCGTTATTATTGACGGAAGAATGCATTACGGCAGCCATAACGGAGCCGGAGAGTTTGGGCACATGATGTTACAAATTCAAAATTCAAAAATCAAAAATCAAAACGACAATTCAAAATTTAAAAATTACGAATGGGAAATGTTGATTGGGAAAAGGGCGTATGAGCAATATGGAGACCGAAGTGAGATTGTCGCTATTGGTATTGCAAACCTTATGAATGCGTTTGACCCGGATATTGTTGTGCTTGGCGGCGGAGGAATTACGAGTGGCGCGGTTAGGATCGCAACGGTCAGGAAAACCGCAAAAAAATATGTCATGTCTCCGTTTGAAAAAAATATAAAAATTGCAAAAGGCGAATTAGGAGATTTTGCGCAGGCAATCGGCGCCGCGCTTCTTACGCGTCGGCCATAAAGCTTTCTTTTGCGGATAATGTTGCGCTTGACTTGTTCTGGTAGGGGGAGTACGATAAAAATTGTACTTGACATTATTTTTGACATAATTATAATGAATATTGTTATGGAAAAGATAACATTTGATTGGCCTGACGAACATTAACTGTTGTTAGGCCAGAAATTGAAAAATGAGTTGCGGTTGGCGGGTTTCAAAATATGTTGTCTGTTTTTGAAACGGCGTCAGCAAAGAACATCCGCGCAAGTTTCCTTTTTGGGAGATTTGCGTGGGTGTTTTTGTTAGTCAATTTCAGCAATGCAAGCAATTTGAAAATTTCACAGACAACTGAAAGAGTGCTCTTTCAGTTGTTCCGATTTGAATTTTCTTTTTCGTTAAAGACGAAAAAGAAAATTATTATCTATTGAGGATTTGATCCTGGTCCAGGATGAATGCTGGCGGCGTGGATAGGGCATGCAAGTCGAACGGAACAATTTGCGATTACATCAAGAATTGTTCAGTGGCGAACGAGTTCAGTAATACCTTGGAATCTACCCCGAAGACGGGAATAACTCCGCGAAAGCGGAGCTAATACCCGATAGCCCCAGCATCTTTTTAGATTCTTGAAACAAAAATCGGACACAAGGCCCGATGATTAAAAATTAAGGGATATGCAGTTCGAAGCAACAGATAAAAAATATCCAAGCAGCAATGTTGC
>JAGXAD010000164.1 GCA_018971745.1 Patescibacteria group bacterium | reverse complement strand
CTTTATTATCGCGCACCGATTAAGCACGATTCGCGATGCAGACCGGATTTTTGTGCTGGATAAGGGGCGTATCGCGGAAATTGGTTCGCACGACGAACTTATTAAAAAGCCGAACGGCGCGTACCGTACCTTATATGAAACGCAGACTGGTTCATCATAAAACCGTTCCGATTTTATTCGGAGCGGTTTTGTTTTACGCCTGATTGTGATAAAAAATACATAGGGTAAATTATGTTGTCCTCGTAGTTCAATGGATAGAACGCGGGCCTCCGAAGCCCGTAATGGCAGTTCGAATCTGCCCGAGGGCATACTTCAGGCAAATTTAGTGCAGAGCAAGCTGAAACCCTAAGATATAAGACAAAGGTTCAGTTTCTTTTGGGGGTATGCAGTATGGGCGCAGCATATGCGCTGAAGTTCTGAAGTGCGGTTCGTTTACATCTCATCTTTGGCAGGGCGCCTTGACGCAATAAACGATTCGGCTTCTTCGGGGCTTTTGCCTTTGCCACGAGATACGTCGCAATCAGAGTCGGCGCCCGGTCGTGCCCGTTTTTGCGGTGAACGTATATTTTTTTGTCCAGGGCAACAAGTTTTTCTGTGGCGGCAACTCCGAATGCCAATTGATCGGCGCTTGGCGCCGCGTGATTTTTAACGGGAATCAATACATAAACATCAACGCCGAACGGAGCGTCAATCCGTTCTTCTTCCAAAGAAATGTCCGCGGTGATGCCGAGGTTTTTTTAATGTTTCGTCAAAATGCGTTTGGCAGCACTGGTTTGTGCCAATATAAATACCGTCAGCGATATCGTTGAAATCCAATTTATTTTGAAGGCGTGTTTTCATTTTCTTTGATTGCATATTTAATAATATCGAGATTGCAACTTTTATGTCGTTTGCACCACGACTCGCATGATTCGGCAATTGCTTTGCTCTCATAGTACAAGTTGCACTCTTCGCATTGATGCGCCGTTTTTAAATTGCGTCGGATATGTTTTATCATAGGCGTCATTTTTCAGAACCGTGATACGGGCATGTTCCGGTTCGTTTTTGGTATAAAATAATCGTGGCAACAGTCGCGATTACGCCGAAACTTTGCAGGGACATAAATACAAAATCATTTTTAGCGAACGCGTACGCCCACAGCAGCAGCGAAGCAAGGAGCCACAGCGACCACGACCAGATGCTAATTCCCCACGCGCACCGAAAACGCCACAGATGAATTATTTGCGGCACATATCCGATCGCGACGATGATCGCGCCGGTAAAACCAAAAAATGCAATCATAAAATACGAATATCATTACAAATAATCCAGCAGGCGATCGTAATTAATAAATCGGAACAGACCGTAACTGTGCGAAATCAGCACACCAATTTTTTCTGTTACCAAGAGTACGCCAAGTATAATTAAAAATATGCCGCCGATCACTGATATGACGGAAAGATACGGCGATATGCTCTGGATGTAGCGGCTACTTGACCCGATGCCCGCGGCAATCAGCAAAAATGGAATAGCAAGCCCCGCGGAAAAAATCGTCAACAAGAAAGCGCCTTGCAGGGCGGTTGTTGAGGTTGAAGCAAGCAACAGAATGGACCCAAGAATCGGGCCCACACACGGCGTCCAGCCGAAC
>JAGXAD010000024.1 GCA_018971745.1 Patescibacteria group bacterium | reverse complement strand
AAAACGGGTCATCCGTGTCGCGCTCATAATTAAAATCAAAAAACCGTTCTATGCTTTTTCCGTCGCGAAGCCCGCGGTTCCACAATAATTGCCCAATTAATCGGCTATTCGTAAATTCGCGCTGATTCGCAGTTCGTACGATGCCAAAAAATTCCTCCGGCGCCGGAGGTTTTAAAATCCATTGCTTGCTATTGCCAAAATTATTCATAATATGATATGCTTACATGGCGGAAGTACCTTAACAAAAAGGAGATGGCATAATGACCGACAAACAAATTAACAATTTGCGTTTTTATTCTTTTTTCCCCGGAATAGCAATTATAGTTTTACAATTTTTTTCTATTTTCGGCGCTCCGATGACCTATCCCATTTCAATAGGAGCCTTCTTGCTATTCATTTTCTATCTTATTCTTGCTGCTAAAATTCGTGATACTACTAAAACCAAAACAATAGATTGGATAACTGCCATAGCTTGGTTTTTCGTATTCGTCTTAAATTTCCCAATATTTCGATAGCTCTTCAAAAAAATTTACTGTTTCCTTTTATAAATAAAATTCATTCAGCCAATACGACCGTCGTGGTCGTATTTTTTATTCGCATCATTCGAAAAATTTAATTCACTTACCTTGCTGAATTTACTTTCTCAATGCCTCAACCCCGGGCAATTTTTTCCCCGCAAGAAATTCCAACATCGCGCCGCCGCCGGTTGACGCATGCGAAAATCCTGAAAGCAAATTGTGCCTTCGCAATACGGCAATGGTATCGCCTCCGCCAACCACGCTGAATGCGCGAGTCTTATGTATTGCGCGGGCAAACGCAATGGTACCCGCGCTGAATGTTTCAAAATCACTCATACCCAAGGGCCCGTTCCAGACGATTGTTTTTGCGCCGCGCAAACTTTTCGCAAACAACGCAAGAGTTTCCGGCCCCGCGTCCAAAATAAATTCGTTCCGTGACACCTCGCTTATTTTTTTAATTTCGGTTTTTACTTTTTCCGCAACCCTGCGCGAAACCACAACATCATACGGCAATAATATTTTTTGATTTTTGTAAAATCCTCTCGTGTCCTTAAATGCTTGATCAATAACCGATTTTCCCGTTTCAAATCCGTGAACCGAAAAAATGGTGTTGGCAAGCGCACCACCAAGAATAATACCATCGGCCCTGCGAAGCAATGTCCGTATCAGCGAAAGTTTATCAAAAATTTTTGCGCCGCCGAGTGCGGCAACAAACGGGCGCGTCGGGCGTTGAATCACTTTTTCAAGCGCGATAACTTCTTTTTCCAAAAGCAGGCCCGCGTACGAAGGCAGAAATTTTGCAACGCCGACAATAGATGCATGCGCCCGGTGCGACGCGCTAAACGCGTCATTCACAAATGCGTCTCCCAATCCCGCAAGCGCTTTTGCAAAACGCAAATCGTTTTTTTCTTCTCCTGACCAAAGACGAATATTTTCAACTACTACGATTTCTCCTGAATGCAAACGCAAAACGCGCGACAAACCCGTGCCCGAAAACGGATCAGGCACAAACACTACCTTTTTTTTCAGAAGCCGCGACAAGCGACGCCCCATCGGCCGCAACGAAAATTCTTTTTTCATTTTATGAGCGGGCTTGCCCGCCGAAGTTTTAACGAAGGCAGGCCTTCCGCAATGCGACACAATCACCAAACTGTTTTTTTGCTGAAGCAAAAATTGAATCGTCGGTATGTGCGAGCGAATGCGAAAATCATCCGCTAATCGTCCGTTTTTTATGGGTTCGTTAAAATCAACGCGCAACAAAACGCGCTTGTTTTTTATTGCCGTTTTTCTGATACTGCGCAATTGCATAATTATCATCGTAACGCAAATATGCTAAAATGTCATTATGGATAACATTGACGCGCGAAAAAAAAATATTGTCATTTTGGGAGCCGGATTCGGCGGCATAACTGCCGCACTTGCTTTAGCAAAAAAACAATGCGCAATCAGCCGCGAATACAACATTATCCTCGTTGACCGCCACCGCCACCAGCTGTATACTCCGGCACTTTACGAAATCGCGTCTATCCCGCGTGAAAATGCCGCAGATGCGTCGCTCAAATCGGCAATCCTTATACCCATTGCGGATATTACAGCCAAAAAACCGATTCAACACCTTTGTGACGATGTCATCGGCCTTGATCGAAACGGAAAAAAAATCATTTTAAAAAATGCGGAATTGCCGTATGAATTTCTTGTCAGCGCGCTGGGCTCGGAAACCAATTATTTTAACATCCCCGGACTCAAAGAAGAAAGTTTTCCCTTAAAAACTTTTGACGATGCGGTACGGCTCCGCAACAAAATTGAGGATTGGGTGCGCGAGAAAGATGCGGTAAAAATCGTTGTCGGCGGAGCAGGAGCGTCCGGCGTGGAACTCGTTGCGGAATTCGTCAATTTTGTCTGCGACATACAGAAAAAAATAGACTTAAACTCGCACTGCAAAATCGAACTTTTGCTGATTGAATCGTCACCCGACATTCTTCCGGGCTTTGACGAATGGGCAGTCAGCAAAACAAAAAAACGGCTTGCTAAGCTCGGCGTACGCATTAAAACAAATGCGACTATCGTATCGGTCAGAAATCAAGAACTTGATTTTGCGGACGGCAACAAAGAATCATTTGACATTTTAATTTGGGCGGGCGGCGTGCAAGGGCCAGCCGCGCTTGAACGGTTCGAACTCACGCGTTCAAAAAAAGGCGCGCTCGTCATTGACGAATATTTGCGCGCCGGAAATCCGGAAGAGCGCATATTCGCCATCGGAGACAATTCCTCGCTCATCAACCCAAAAACCGGAAAACCCCTTATGTGGAATGTGCCGGTCGCCGAAGCCGAAGGCCGGCTTGTCGCAAAAAACATCATACGGGAAATACGCGGCAAACCGCTTAAAAAATTTATCCCGTTAAAAAAATATCCGTTTATTCTTGCCGTCGGAAAAAAATACGCAATTGCCGACTTTGTGATTATTCGCATAGCCGGGCGACTCGGCTGGTGCTTAAAACAACTCGTGGAACTTCGCTATTTTTTGTTTATCCTTCCGCTTTTCCAGGCAATCAAAACATGGCTTGTCTGCGTGCGATTATATGCTTCAAATGATTAACAAAAAAACAACGCCAAAAAATCTGCCCCGCCACGTTGCTTTTATTCCTGACGGAAACCGCCGCTGGGCAACACGGCGGGGATTAGCTCCGTGGAAGGGGCATCGTGAAGGAAAAAAAATTTTTTATTCAATCGTTCAAGAAACGTTTAACGCCGGCATCCCGTATGTTACCTTTTGGGCGGCATCGGAAGAAAACCTGTTGAAACGAAATCCCATTGAAATCAAATTTTTGGTAAAAATTATATGCGAAGTCCTCCGAGACATTTCCCTAAAAGAATTGCGCGACAAAAAAATCCGTCTGCGGGTATTGGGAAGATGGCAAGAAATTTTACATGATGCCCGCATAGATAAGCGTATTCGAGAGCTTGAAACAAAAACCGCCGCGTCAAACCAAAAACACTTAACCATTTTGTTGGGATACAGCGGCAAACAAGAAATAATGCAAGCAATACGAAAACTGCAGTCGGACGCGCAGCCCGCAAGCAAAGAATCCGTCAAAGCCGCTTTGTGGACCAAGGATTTGCCGCCGCTTGATCTGATTATCCGAACCGGCGAGACGGACCCGAAATGGTGCCATTGGAGTTCGGGCTTTATGATGTGGGACGCAGCTGACGCAGAAATGTATTTTACCGAAACGTTCTGGCCCGATTTTTCAAAAGAAGAACTTCATTCCGTCATAAACGGATTTTCAAAACGAAGAAGAAAACTTGGCTCATAAGCATTGGATGACAAAAAAATTGCCACCGTTGCTCGCCGGAACAATTTTGTAAAATCACTTTCTAAAATCTACTTTTGTAAAGCGACGGAACGAACAATTTTTACAAACTCATCCGCTTGCAAACTTGCTCCTCCGACCAATAGTCCCTCCATGCCGCGCACACCGCCTTTCACAAACGAAGCTGCATTTTTTGCGCTGACCGACCCGCCGTAAATAATACGGATGGCTAAGGCCGCTTTTGCATTTAACAATTCCTGCAAAACGCGCTTGATGTAGACCGCAATTTTTTGCGCGTCATCCGAATTCTCCGCCTTACCCGTGCCAATCGCCCATATCGGCTCGTACGCCACAATGATTTTCTTTGCGGCGGATGGCTTGATGCCGTCAAAGTCCTTTTTCAGCTGACCCTTTAAAAATAAAAGCGTATCTTCAAGATGATTTCGTTCCCGCTCCCCAATACACACAACTGGAATTAATCCGGCCTTCAACGCGGCTTTTATTTTTTTATTTATCATTTCGTCCGTTTCGCCAAGATGCGCTCTGCGCTCCGAATGCCCGACAATGACATACCGCACCCCAAGAGTTTTCAGCGTAACAGGAGAAATTTCTCCGGTGTATGCGCCGCGATCTTCCCAAAAACAATCTTGCGCGCCAAAATGAACTTGTAGCTTATAGCTTATAGCATTTAGGGATTCGAGATAAACGAACGGAGGCGCGATGATAACATCAACATTTTTAACGCCGCGAATGCCTTGTGCAACCGCGCGAAACAGGCGCTCCGCTTCTTTGGCGCTTTGCGGATTCATCTTCCAATTGGCAATAATAATTTTTTTCATATTTTAATCTTTCTCAAAAATTTTGCCGCCTCTTCAGGCGCCACCGTTGAAATTTCAATACCGGTGCCGATTTCAAATCCTGCCCATACGGCCGTTTTGGGAATAATCTCTATATGCCAATGATAATGGCCGTAATACATGCCATCAGAAGTTGGCGCGGTATGAATAAAAAAATTATACGGCGGGTTGCGAAGGCCTTTATAAAGCTTGCGTAAAACCGCGCGCAACGCATCGCCCGCTAATGCAAGATCGTCATCCTGCGATGATTCAAATTCCGGCGTATGTATTTTTGGAAAAATTCTTACTTCAAAGGCGGTTCGCGAAACATACGGGCAAAAAGCGATAAATTTTTCATTTTCATACACAATACGCGCCCTCTCCTCAATTTCAAAATGGATAATTTCACAATGAACGCATTTTTTGTGCCGTTCAAAATAATTCAGCGACCCCGCAATGCTCCGAGACACATCCTGAGGAATCACGGGAATCGCGATAATCTGCGAATGGGGATGAAACACCGATGCTCCGGCTTCCGAGCCGTGATTGTGGAATACGGAAATGTACTCCACGCATTCTTCGTCTTTGAGCGCCTCAAAACGCGCTCGATACGCGCGGAGCACAATGGTTGCCTCGCCGCTATTCATCAGGCCGATTGATTTTTTATGGTCGCGCGTAATCACCACCTCGTGAAACCCGACGCCCTCCATCATTTCATATAATCCCCGTTTTTCCGGCACCGGACAAATTGCGCTTTCCCTGATAGCCGGATATTTATTCGGAACCGTCTGCAAAAACCAATTTTTTTTAAGCTCGTTGATAATTTTAGGAGTCGGGTGATATATTTCGCCTTTTTTATCAAACACCAAAAACGCCTCCGGCAATAACGCTTCAAACGAACATCCCTTGCGGGAGGCCTCAGTCGTAACTGATTTTTTGCGGAAAAACTGAGGCCGCATTGCCCTGCCGGTTGCAATCAGCACCCACTCGCCGGTAATAATGTCTTGCCGCAATTCGGATAAATTTTTCATAAATAGTTTACGGTTATAAATGATACTTATTGGTCATCAAATTCCAACGAATAATAAACACATCCGCGAAAACTTTAAGATACGAACCCAGAGTTACCTTACTGTCCGGATCAAATTTCCACCGCACCGGCACCATGCCGACGCGATAGCGCATTCGCCGCGCAAGCGCGAGCATCTCAATGTCAAACGAAAAATCATACATCCGGACTTTGCCGAAAATGTCTTCGGCGGCTTTTTTGGTGAACGCCTTAAATCCGTTTTGCGTATCCCAAATGCCCCATACCGCGACAACCTGAACCAGCAAATTGCCGAGCGTGCCAAATATCTCGCGAAGTTTCGGCTCTTTGACATCGCGGCTGGCGCCTGTAATGTCTTTTGAGTCGCGCGAACTGATGACCACATCATACCCCTTCTGAAACAGCGGCAGCATTAAATCAAAATGTTCCGGAGCGGTTGAATTGTCCGCGTCGGAAAACAGGCGAATCGTGCCCAAGGCACCCAACATTCCCATTTTCACGGCCCATCCTTTGCCGCCTTTATGCGTCCGAATCAGTTTTAAATTGCGGATGTCCGATTTCAACGCATTCACCACAAAGGATGTTCGATCAGTAGAGCCGTTATCCACAACCAAAATTTCGTATTCAAAATGCCGCGCGCGCAAATACGCGTCAACTTCACGAAGCGTTTTTACGATCCGCTTTTCTTCGTTGTGCGTGGGAATAATCCAGGAAAGATACATAAATAATAGAATTTTGAATTTAGAATTTAGAATTTTTTCTATTCTATTTTCTATTTTCTATTTTCTCGATCAAGATATGATTGCAAAATAATTGCGGCTGACGACGCGTCAACTTTGCTTTTCGCGATACCGCCCCTTATCGCCATTTTTGTCGTTAGCATTTCATTCTCAAATTCTATTGGTAATTGTATCGCTTTTTTAAGCTTCTCGCCAAATGCGCGCGCCTCAACGGTTTGCGCCGATTCCTTTCCGCCGAATGTTACCGGAAGTCCCACAATAATTTTTTCCACTAAATCTTTTTTAACGATGTCCGAAAGTGTTTTTACGGTATGTAAAAAATTATATGTGGTAAATTGCATGCGCGGAAACGCAATTCTTCCCTCCTCATCGGAGACAGCAAGTCCCATTCGTTTTCTGCCGTAGTCAATGCCAAGATATTTCATTGTCTTCATTCTACCAATTTTTGCAGAAAGAAAAAGCGGCCAAGAAATACCTTGGCCGCAAAAAACAGACAAAAACTTCACTAAATTAAATCTTTCGGCTATTAGGGAATTCGTAATCCCGGCCCTCTTCTCCGCAAACACTACATTCTACTAAATCACTGTCATATCCCAAATCATCGCCCCTCGGCATGGTGTAACGAATTATTTTGTGCTTACAAACTTTTTTTAAGCCTATCCTTCTTTTTACTTTCATTCTGCAATGAGCGCATGTTTTTTATCATTTTGTTAACCCTCCGTATTGATTTCGCATAAAAGGACTGTTCTCATACGATCATCCTCACCGTACTCTTGTCAATACCTCTGCACTATCTTTCAAAATAATGACGGTATGTTCAAAATGAGCCGCCAAGCTTTTGTCCGCGGTCTTGAATGTCCAGCCGTCCGCGTCAAGCCGGATTGCGTAATTGCCGGACATCGTTGCCATGGGCTCAATCGCAATCACCTCTCCTTCAACAAATTTTTTTCCGGCGCCGCGCCTGCCGAAATTCGGAACGAACGGCTCCTCGTGCAATTTTTTTCCGACTCCGTGCCCGACCAATTCCCGCACCACGCCGAACCCGTACGATTCAAGATACGACTGAATTGCATTGCCCAAATCCCCGGTGCGCGCGCCTGCTTTCAATATCGCAATTCCTTTTGCGAGCGACTCTTCGGTTACGACCAACAACTTTTTCGCATCATCAAAAATTTTTTCAACTGGCACGGTAACCGCCATATCAGTTATCAATCCGTTTCCGACCGGCCATCGCATCCCAATATCAAGGCCGACTATCTCTCCTTCGCGCAAAATTCTTTTCTCCGACGGAATCCCGTGCACGATTTCATCATTGATGGAAACGCAAAGTACTGCCGGAAACGGACAGCGGTCATCACGCGTCTGATACCCCTTAAAAACCGGCTCGCCGCCGGCTTTTTTGATTTCGTCTTCCGCAATGCGATCAAGTTCCTTTGTGCTAGTTCCGGGACGCACCGCTTGTTTTACTTCCGCAAGCACTCCCGCCAATTTCCTGCCGCATTCGCGCAAAGTATTTAATTCTTGCTCGCTTTCAATAATCATATATGCAACGCTTTTTTAATGTCGCGCCACACTTTTTCCGGCGCCTGTTCTCCATTAATAATAATCAAGCGCTTGTGTTTTCGATAATATTTCACCATCGGGATAACATCGCGATAAAAAAACTTGATGCGGTGCTGTATTGCCTGTTTTGTGTCGTCTCCGCGGCCGCGCAAAAGCAATCGTTTTTCCGCTTCCTTCGGACCGATGTTAATGTAGAGTGCAACCGGCAACGGCCGCTTCTGCCATGTCATCACTTCATCCAAAAGCTCGGCTTCGTATACCTGGCGCGGCGCGCCATCCAGCAACAGCGGTTCGCTCTCTTTCACTGCTTCAATAAGTTCACGCATCCACATAAAAGAGGCAAGCCACCCGGGCGTTAAAAATCCTTTTTCCAAAATTGCGCGGACCCTTTTTGCAATCGGATTATTTTTTTTGGCAAATTGGCGCAAAAGAAGCCCGGTGGAAATATAATGCGCTCCGCGCAATCGCTTCAACAAAAACTTCGCCTGCGTCC
>JAGXAD010000163.1 GCA_018971745.1 Patescibacteria group bacterium | reverse complement strand
TGCGGTGCTGACGGCCGATTCCGGCGACACTGAAAAGGTTTCGGAAATCATTGACGAGTGCGTGCGCATGGGCATTCCCGTACTGCCGCCGGATGTGAACGAAAGTTTTGCGAAGTTTACCGTCATTAAAGGAGAAAACAATCAAGACAAAATCCGGTTTGGCCTTGAATCAATTAAAAATGTCGGCGTCAACATTGTGCAAGCGATTATTGACGCCAGAGAGCGCAACAATAAATTTTCCTCCATTACCGATTTTGTGGAACGAGTCCGGCACAAAGACCTGAACAAAAAATCGCTTGAGTCGCTCATCAAATGCGGAGCAATGGATTCCTTGGGCGAGCGCGGATTACTGCTCAGCAATGTTGAAACCATTTTGGAATATTCGCGCGACTGCCAAAAACAATCATCCGGCAACCAAAATAGTTTATTCAGTTTAACCCCGGGTGTTTTAGTATCGCAGATACGGCTTAAGCCGTGCGAACCCGCGCAAAAAAAAGACAAACTTTCCTGGGAAAAAGAATTGCTGGGGCTCTATGTTTCAGAACACCCGCTGCATTCGTATAAAGAAAAAATTCCAAAAAATGCAACGCCCCTGCGAAATCTTGCCGAGCTTCGGGACGGCCAACGCGTTTTCGTGTATGGATTGGTTTCAACCGTCAAAAAAAATCTGACCAAAACCGGATCCCCCATGCTTTTTGTAACGCTTGAAGATTTGTCCGGGAAAAACGAAGTCATCGTGTTTCCGGGTATTCTTGAAAAAACATACGCGGTATGGCAGCCGGAAAAAATCATATCCGTCAAAGGAAAACTTTCCGCAAAAGACGGAGCCATGAAGATATTGTGCGATGAGGCGGCGGAATTATAGTTTTCAAAATCGTTACAATTTTTCAATCAATCCAATGCTGGAATTAACGAGGAAACCCATACACCCCTTCGGATGCCCGCCTCCATCAATAAATGCCGTTCCGGCTATAATAATGATCCCACCGCCAGCCCGAGGCATCCTCATGGGCGTATGGGTTTCCGTATAAAAATAATCGGCGGAGAACCATGCAAAAAGTAACTCTGAGTGTTTTGAAAACTACAATTCCTCACTTCGTATTGAGAGAAAAAATGAAAAACAAAAAACGGCAGAATAATTTTCTGCCGCAAAAATAATTTTTTACCAACCGAATAAACCGCCGGGATCAAGGGTGCTATGACCCGAAAAACGCGATTTTTTTTTCTCAACCGTCGCGCGACCAACCGGTTCAATATCCGACACCGGTTCATAAAGAGATATATCAGACATGTTAAGAGGAAGATGATATGTGAAGACTTCAGACTCTCCTACTCGACGCGCCCAAACTTGAAACAAATCAGCCCAACCACGACTAGTTTTTATGGCCTTATCCAGGTCATGACCCTCAACAATATACCTACCCCCCGCTGGAGTTGATATCAACCAAAATGTTGATTTATAAAGTTGTGAAAGACCTGAAGAACCTGACGCGTCTTGAACTGGTCTCTCTTTTACCGGACCATGCCCGCACCCGGTTTCGGAATTGCACTGAACGCAATCGCCACTGCCGCAACATTCTTTTCCGCTTTTTTTATCAAATTCCGGCTCGGGAAAACCGCCACAACATCCGCCCACAACACGGTGATTTGCCATTTTTTACCTACTTTTTCGGC
>JAGXAD010000162.1 GCA_018971745.1 Patescibacteria group bacterium | reverse complement strand
GCCGAAAAAGAAGAATCTTTTAAATCGGTTTTTCACCAGGACAGTAAATCGGCTAGCGGTATCGCTGAACAAAAATATCCTGAACGCGAAGAAAAACCGACTCGTAACAGTAATAATGGCTGTTTGGACCGCCAGCAGGCAATTCTTGATTATTTGCGCGCAAAAAAAACCGCAAAAGCAAATGATCTGGCGATTATGTTTTCAAACCGCTTTAGTTTGAAAACGCTTCAGCGCGACCTTGCCTTACTGATTGAAAATAAAGCAATTGAAAAAAGGGGAGATAAGCGCTGGGCAATATATATGATACGAGAATGTGAAACAGCGTCAGTTTCAGTAAATTAGTAATGTCGTTTATTAAGCTACTTGTCGTTTACATTTTTTTTTTAAATTACGCCGATGTCGTTTATAAAAAAAGTCATTATTCCGGTCGCCGGATTCGGCACAAGGTTTTTGCCGGCAACTAAGGCACAGCCGAAAGAAATGCTTCCAATCGTTGATAAGCCCGTGATTCAGTATTTGGTTGAGGAAGCGGTCGCATCAGGCATAACCGAAGTCATATTCGTAACCGGTCGCGGTAAGCGCGCCATTGAAGACCATTTTGACCATGCCGGAGAATTGGAATTTTTTTTGGAGAAGCGCGGCAAACAGAATTTGGCAGATCAAATTAGAAAGATATCAGGTCTTGCTCATTTTGCGTTTGTGCGACAAAAAGAGCCGCGCGGAGCGGGGGACGCATTGTTGCAAGTTCAGCATTTAATCGGTAATGAGCCGGTTGCCGTTCTTTACGGAGACGATGTCGTTTATTCCAAAACGCCATGCCTTAAACAACTGATTGCCGTTTTTGAAAAATATCAAAAGCCGGTGTTTCCTTTGGAGCGCGTTTCGAAAGAAATGGTTTCCCGTTATGGAATTATCGGCGGAAAAAAAATCGGACCCCGAACCTACCGGATTGAACGGATTGTGGAAAAACCTTCCATTGAAGACGCTCCGTCTCGTTTTGCGGTCGTTGGAAAATATATTTTAACTCCGAAAGTATTTTCCGTGCTTCGGGAACTCAAAGACCATGTAAATTATCACGAAGGGAAAGAGCTGGTGCCTACGGAAGCATTTGCGCGCATGCTTGCGCAAGGAGAAGAAATGTACGGGTACGAATTTGAAGGCGTAAGGTACGATTGCGGAGATAAACTCGGGTTTTTAAAAGCAGTAGTTGATTTTGGGTTGCGCCATCCGGACATTCAAGTGGGTTTTCGCAAACATATTAAAAAAGCCGCGAATGGGCGGAAGTAACTTAATAAGAAGTAACTTAATGTAATTGTGAATTGTGATGTTGTGTAATTTTTATTCCTGTGGTAGGTTGTGCTAATCTCATAAAACCTGTTTTTACGGCTAATTTTGCAAAAACGAGTTATCCACAACGGCAATTTGCATTAAGATGACGCAGGTTTATAATAGAAATAGGCTGGTATTCAGAGTTTTTATGGATAATTGGAAAATAAGGCGAGTAAATAAACATAAGGGCCATTGTATGCCCAGTTTGTTGTTACTTGCGATTGCGTTTGAAAGCTTTTTTCATAATCTGTTTTCTGATTATGGAACACATAAATAAGCGTTAAAGTTTTCCACAGGAATAGTTTTGCAATCAAATGTTAGTCTGTTAAGATAAAAAGGTTAGCTTGAAAAAGG
>JAGXAD010000161.1 GCA_018971745.1 Patescibacteria group bacterium | reverse complement strand
TTATTTGTTTCTCTCGCGTCAAAAATGGAATGTTCAGAACATTCAGCATAAAGAGCCCGAAGATAATCACAAATACGCCGCCGATTCTGCCGAGCCACCGGCGATACGGAGCAAGCAGGGCCGCGCCGATAAATCCAACGAGCGTTCCCATAACAATAAAAACCGCGCTGAATCCGAGCATGAAGAAAAAGCCGTTCAGAAAAATTTTTCCGCGCGCCTTCTTTGCGACAACGGGATTTTCTAAATCTTCAAGCGATGATCCGCTGATAAATCCCAAATAGGCCGGCACCAATGGAAGCGTGCATGGAGCAAGAAAGGTGAGTATGCCAGCGATAAAGGAAGAAACGATAAGCGATATGTTCATATTCTATTTCAGCAGCGCGTTAACTTGATAATTCCGCGACCCATATTTTCATGAGTCGTCTTATCCGCCAAAAGAATAAATAAAATCTTTTTCTTGAAGTTTTGCGTATTTTTTGATTGGATTAGATTTTATTAATTTATCGATTCTTCCTGTTTTTCTAATGGTTGCTCTCGCGCGGTTTTTAATGCCTTTGCCCACCACAAAAGCTGGCCAAGGAACGTATCGGCTGACTTTTTGAACGGATCGAGCGCGCCTGTTTTAAGCTTTCCGTTTTCATCTAATAAATTCCAATGCTGCGGAATATGGATGGCATTTCTAATCGGCGCCATCTGAAGCTCAACGGCAACTTCGCGAAGCTGCTCAACGGCGCGCGCTCCTCCGACGCCTCCGTAAGCAACAAAGCCCACTGGCTTGTTATTCCATTCGGTATAGATGTAATCCAAGGCGTTTTTGAGGACGCCTGACGCGCCGTGATTGTATTCCGGCGTCACTATAATAAACGCATCGGCTTCCCGGATCTTAGCAGCCCACTTTCTTGCGATTTCATTCGGATATGCGCCATCTTTGATCCTGGCCGGGGACGTCGACTCATCAAAAAACGGAAGCGGGTAATCCCGTAAGTCGAGAAGTTCGGCTTCAACGTCGTCTTTTTTCTTCGCCGCCTCAAATATCCAGTTTCCGGGTTTATCGCTAAAGCGATTTGGCCTGGTGCTTCCTAATATGATTTTAATTTTTAACATTGTCGTATTAAATTATTGCGTAACGCTTTCTTTCGACATTGCCGGCCGCATGTGCGGCATACAAAGATCGGCGTGAATTTTATGGTCTTCGTATGCCGATGTGGCCGCTACGGCCCCCATCGCCGCCGCCGTGATGTCCTGTTTGAATTGACCAACGTGATTAACAACATCTCCCGCGGCGAAAACGCCGTCAATGTTAATTCGCATCATATTATCGGTTTTGATGTACCCGTATTCGTCGAGTTCGACGTCAACAAGAGGTTTTGCAAGTTCAACGCTGGATTCGGCATCAATCTCGACAAAAATCCCGTCCACAAATACACACCGGTCCGTCGCAGGTAACGCAATAATGTACTCCGCGACCGGTAAGCTCTCTTTCGTTCGACAAACCGAGATGTTTTCGTTCCGCACCGACAGCAAGTATAATAGCGCTGGATTGATATGTGTTGCTGATAGTTATTTAATTCCAATAAGTTGCCGTAATCTCTCCTGGTCAAAACCAACCGTAATTTGCCCGTCTACATCGATGACCGGCACACCCATTTGATTGGATTTTGCAATCATTTCATCGCGCGCGGCCGC
>JAGXAD010000023.1 GCA_018971745.1 Patescibacteria group bacterium | reverse complement strand
CATTTTCATCCACAATTGCTCCGCTGGGTAGTGTGAATGTTTTGTGAACGACTGGCTTTGGTGGTATGACAACTTTCGGAACGACAACAGAATTTGTTTCAGAAGATTGCATATTTTCTTTGGGAGCGACAATTTCTTTTTGCTCGTTACTGATTAAAATTTCTGGTTTTGGATTCTCCGGTACCTTCGTAACCGTCCCGTGACTAAACAGACCACTGATAGCAACGGCCGCGCCGACAACGAGTACGACAATTTTTTGTGAAAATAGTTGTATAAAATGAAACATAAGTTTTAAGATTTTGTTTGTTTGATAGAGAACCTAATTTATTTCTGCCTGCTCCTGCGAGCTCACTGTAATTTTTTGAATTCAAGAGGGTGCAAAAATTCGTTTTTTTAAGCGAGGCAATTATCGCTTTGAAAACACTCGAAATTGCTTTTGGCATGGTGTTGTCATAGGGAGCGAAGCGACCTTGACAACCAAAAGCAATTTCGCGTGAGCCACAAAAGCGGCTGGGCTTTTGCGGCGATTTTCAAAGCGGTATTGCCGAGTTACTTTTCTTCGAAATCCGCATCTTTCACATTACCATCTTTTTTCTCTTCCGGCTGATTCGGCGCTTGTTGCTGATTTTCCTGTTGCTGTTTATAAAGAATCTCCCCGATTTTCTGCGTAGCCATTGTCAGCGCCTGCATTGCGTTTTTCATTGCGTTCGCGTCGCTCCCCTCTTTGGCTGATTTTACATCCGCGATTTTGTCTTCAATTTCTTTTCGGGTCTCGGCCGGAACTTTTTCTCCTGCGTCGCGAAGCGCTTTTTCCGCCGTATAAACCATCACATCCGCGGTATTGCGCGCTTCAATCAATTCTTTTTTTTGCTTGTCTTCCTCGGCGTGCAGTTCCGCGTCTTTCTTCATTTTTTCAATTTCCTCTTTTGACAGGCCGGTTGACGCCTCAATCCGCACCGATTGCTCTTTAGCGGTTGCTTTGTCTTTTGCTTTTACGGACAAAACGCCGTTTGCGTCAATGTCAAACGAAACTTCAATTTGCGGCATGCCTCGGGGCGACGGTGGAATGCCGTCCAAAATAAATCGCGCGAGGGTTTTGTTGTCTTGCGCCATTTCGCGCTCGCCCTGCAATACGTGGATTTCAACGGATGTTTGCGAATCTGCCGCGGTTGAAAAAACTTGGGACTTTGAAGTCGGCACCGTGGTATTTTTTTCAATCAAGTGCGTCATCACTCCTCCGAGCGTCTCAATGCCAAGTGATAACGGCGTTACATCCAAAAGCAAAACATCTTTGACATCGCCCTGCAAAATGCCTGCCTGCACCGCAGCGCCTATTGCAACCACTTCATCCGGATTTACTCCCATATGCGGCTCCTTGCCGAATAATTTTTTAACCGCGTTTTGCATCGCCGGCATTCTGGTTTGCCCGCCGACCAAAACGATTTCGTCAATGTCTTCAATTTTGAAACCGGAATCCTGAACCACCTGCTTGGTGATTGCGATTGATTTGTCAATCATATCGCGAACCAATTCTTCTAAGTTCGCGCGCGTGAATTTCATTAAAAGATGTTTTGGTCCTGATGCGTCCGAAGTAATGAATGGAATGTTTAATTCGGTCTCAACTGTGGTTGAAAGTTCGTGCTTGGCGCGTTCGGCCGCTTCTTTCAGGCGCTGTAAAGCAAGCGTGTCTTTTGACAAATCAATGCCTTCCTGTTTTCTGAACTGATCCACAATCCATTTGATGATGCGCTGGTCAAAATCGTCTCCTCCTAAGTGCGTGTCGCCTCCGGTGGATTTTACTTCAACCGTATCTTCGGAAACCTCAAGCACGGACAAATCAAATGTGCCGCCGCCGAAATCATACACCACAATCTGCTCGTTTTTCTTTTTGTTGAATCCGTAAGCGAGCGCCGCTGCGGTCGGCTCGTTAATGATGCGCCGCACCTTGAACCCCGCAATCTCGCCCGCGGCCTGCGTTGCTTTTCTTTGCGAATCGTCAAAGTACGCGGGCACCGTGATAATCGCCTCGTCAATTTTTTCTCCGAGTTTCGCTTCCGCGTCCTGCTTCATTTTTTGCAAAATCATCGCGGAAATTTCTTCAGGACGCATCAATTTATCTCCGAATTGCACTTCCACGCCGCCGTTTGCCCCTTCTTTAATGTCATACGGCAGCCACGCTTTGTCGCGCTGCACTTCCGGGTCGCTGAATTTGCGCCCAACCAGGCGCTTCACGGAAAAAATCGTGTTCTTGGGGTTCGTTACGCTTTGCCGCTTTGCCAGAAGCCCCACCAGCCGGTCTCCGGATTTTGAAACCGCGACGATTGAAGGCGTTGTGCGGTTGCCTTCTTTGTTTTCTAATACTCTTGGTTCGCCTCCTTCCACAATCGCCATTGCGGAGTTGGTGGTGCCAAGATCAATTCCTAAAATTTTTGACATAGTTTTTGATTTAAAAATTATTTGCTGATATATCTTTGTTTTTTATTTTTTTATGTTTCTGATTTCTTTTTTGCGATTTTGACGCGCGCCGGACGAAGCACGCGCCCTTTTATTACATATCCTTTTTGGATTTCTTCAACGATAATGCTTTCTTCTTTTTCTGACTCAATTTCTCCGACTGATTCGTGAAATTCCGGATCAAACTTTTTGCCGATGCTTTGCATTTCTTCCAAGCCGCGTTTTTTTAAAATATCCATAAACTGCGAGCGAATTATCAAAATTCCTTTTTCAACATCTTTTGGCATACCGTGTGATAGCGCCAAATCAAAACTGTCCAGCACCGGCAACATTTCCTGAATCAGCCCCGCGGTTACGAATCGCGCCGTATCTTCAAAACGAGATGCTTCGTCTTTGCGATAATTTACAAAATCGGCTTTTGCCCTTTGCCAGCCGTCCAGATAATCCTTGCGCTCAATATTGCATTGTTTCAAATCGCCTTTCAATTTTTTTATTTTTTCTTCCGCCGCAGGAACATCAGAAAACATTTCTTCGTCCGGAATCATTTCAACGTCATTATTATTTTGTTCTTCATTATTGTCGTCTACCATAATGTTTGCAGTTCTTGTAATAATAACATATTTTTTTGATAATCCATCCGTTTGGGCCCGATAATGCCGATAACGGCTTCTTTATGAAACGGCGTGGCAAATGATGAAATCATCACGCTGTATTCGCGCGCCAGCTCAATCGGGTTTTCATTGCCGATAAAAATGCGAGGGAACGAAAACGATTCGTCATCTACCATTTCGGCAAGAAAATTATCAATATCATCAACGAGCTCGGCAAAATTTTTCCGCGTCGTGCTGTTATCAAACTCCGGCTCGTCAAGTGCTTCAGCAAAACCGGATTTATAAAACAATTCCTCTTTTGGAAATCCGGCACACGCGACCCCATGGCTTAATCCGGCAATCATGCGCGATGCGGTGCGAATAAATTCTTCTTCTTCGAATTCAGATGCCCGGGCAAGTTCGGCAAGCATTTTTTGTTTGCGCGCATGCCGTTTGCCCGAATCAAAAATCGCGTCCGCGTAAAAGCGGTATCCCTTGTCGGTCGGAACGCGTCCGGCTGATGTGTGCGGCTGTTCCAAATACCCTTCCGCGTCCAATTTCAAAAAATCATTTCGCACGGTAGCGCTGCTGTACGGAAAATGATATTTATGCACAATTCGGCTTGACGCAACAGGCGCCGCGCTTTCAATAAATTCGTCAATTACCGCTTGTAATATTGCTTTTTGCCGTTCGTTAGCCATAGTACTCTTCATTATAGTCCAATTAGCAGTCCTGTCAAGAGAGTGCTAATGGATTTTCAAAAATAAAATAAAAAGGGCATCATATAATAGTAGATGCCCAGAAAATATAGGTTGCAATAGTTATCCTAAGGTAATTATCCATCTTAGGATCAAAAACGTAAGTAATCCCCCAACCACTCCACCAACCAACCCTTTTTCAAGTTCATGTGACTTGCTGTTAAAAACCGTCGCGTTCAACACAGAAAGAAAAACTATGACCGGTATTATTATAAGTATACCGTAATCAATTTCGAGTATTCCAGAAAATATCTTTTCAACAACATTCATTTTTGTCCTCCTTTGTACTAAAAATGATTGATGCCGACGCAATGCAACGCAATGCCGAACCACATGATAACGAATCCGGCGTACATGGCGCGAACGCTGATTGTGTCAAGATATTTTCTGTCGGCAAATTCGTAAATTCGTTTGATCGGCTGCAAAAAGAAATCAACAAAGATATAAACCGCTGAACCTGCTGCAAAAAGTATGAAGCCGAGAATAGCAATCATGGCACCGATCATGGCATTTCCTCATTCTGATTTTTCAAAAATCAATGTTTTATTTGTAGCATCTTGTCGCAAACTTGTCAAGTATTCTGTGTTATCTCGTTTTACAGTAAAATGATTATATGACATTAAAACTTTTCAATACGCTCACCGGCAAAAAAGAAATTTTTAAACCTCGAAACGGCAAACGGGTAAATTTTTTCGTGTGTGGGCCGACCGTATATGATTATTCGCACATCGGGCACGGCCGCACTTATGTCGCGTTTGATGTGATTGCGAAATATCTCCGTTTTGCCGGATACCGCGTTTTTTATCTGCAAAACATCACGGACATTGACGATAAGATTATCAATCGGGCGCGCGAATTAAAAAAGAATCCGCTTTTGCTTTCCCGCGAATATGCCAAAGCATACCGGTTGGATATGAAGCGACTTGGCGTTACTGCGGTTACGAAATACGCTCCGGCCTCAAAATTTATTCCGGAAATTATCAAACAAATCAAAACGCTTATTAAAAAAAAGTATGCGTACGAAACGCACGGCGGAATTTATTTTGACATCACCCGTTTTTCCTCTTACGGAAAATTATCGCATCAGAGTTTGCAAGCGCTCCGCAAAGCGGTCCGCATTGAGCAAGATCGAAATAAACGCCATGATTTTGATTTTGTGTTGTGGAAAGCAAAAAAAACGGGCGAACCGTTTTGGAAAAGCCCGTGGGGCGACGGCAGGCCCGGCTGGCACATTGAAGATACGGCAATCTCGAAACATTTTTTCGGGCCGCAATACGACATCCATTGCGGCGCCGAGGATTTGAAATTTCCCCATCACGAATCCGAAATCGCCCAACAGGAAGCCGCGTCCGGAAAAACGCCGTTTGTGAAATACTGGCTGCACACCGGCCTTCTGAACATTCGCGGGGAGAAGATGTCAAAGTCCCTGAAAAACTTTGTTACGATCCGTGAAATGCTTGCGCGTCATACCCCGGAAGCGTTTCGTCTGCTGGTCTTGCAAAATCATTACCGATCTCCGCTAAACTACACCGATGATTCAATTGGAGCGGCTGAAGAGGGCGCGAAGCGGCTCGGAGAATTTGTTGAGCGGATTAAAAAGGTCAAAAATACAATTCAAAATTCAAAAATAAATGACAGGCTGTTAAACAAATTTGTGTTAGCGATGAATAATGATTTTGATACGGCAAAAGTCATTGCGGAGCTGTTTCAGTTTATGAAAACCGCAAATGCGGCAATGGACGCAGGCGCGATGCCGCAAAAAGAAGCGAAAACAATTTTGAAAAATTTCAAAATAATCAATTCCGTTCTCGGCATTATTCCCAAGCCGCAAAAAACAAACATTCCGCAAACGATACAAAAAATGGCTGAGGCGCGCGAACAATTTCGCAAAGAAAAAAAATGGCATGAAGCGGATGCAATGCGGGAGGAAATAAAAAAAGCGGGATACCTCATTGAGGATACCCCGTCTGGCGTAACAATGAAACCTTTTTAATATCCGAATGCCCCGGGAAACGAAAGCGGGTCAACTTTTCCGGATATTACGCTATACGCGACACAAACAACAACCACCAAAATCAGAAACATCGTAAACCACGGCACGCGTTTTTTTTGAAGGTTATTGCAATCGCATGTCCCATTTTCACATCGTTCATCCATAACTGGCGTTTTCTTGTCGCGCGCGTTCCGCCGCCAAAACCAAAACCGCATTTTGTTTACCTTCCTTCATATATTAATTCTCAAAGAAAGTATTAACACCTTATCACCCGTTTCTGCCGTTGTCAAGTTTTGATTTTGGCAAAAATGTCGTATGCTAAATTCTAGCTTCTAAATTCTATATTCTCGTTTCATGGCTTCACAAGATAAAAATTTCGGCGTGCGGGTTCCTCCGCAAAATATTGAAGCGGAAATGTCGCTTTTGGGCTCAATCATGCTTGATAAAGAAGCAATGTGGAAAGTTGCGGATGCGGTGTCGGCCGATGATTTTTACAAGCCGCATCACCGTTTTATTTACGAGGCAATGACAAATCTTTTTACCGAGCACCAGCCGATTGATATTTTAACGGTTACTTCGCGCTTGAAAGAAAAAGGGCAAATTGAGGAAATCGGCGGCACCTCGTATCTTGCGTCGCTTGTCAACATGGTGCCGACCGCCGGGCACGCGCATCATTATGCCACTATCGTGCAAAGGAAAAAAGTTTTGCGCGACCTTATCAACGCGTCTCAGCACATTGCGGACCTCGGGTATCAGGAAAGCGAGCATGTGGAAGATTTGCTTGACCAGGCGGAACAGCGCATTTTAAACATTTCACAACATTCGCTTCAGCAATCGTTCAAGCACGTAAAACATACGCTTGAAGAAGCATGGGACCGCATTGACAAATTGCATAAAGGAGACGGGGCGCTGAGAGGAGTGTCAACCGGATTTTCCGATTTGGATTCGTATCTTTCCGGACTGCAGCGTTCTGATTTAATCGTGCTTGCGGCGCGGCCCAGTTTGGGAAAAACTTCGCTTGCGCTTGATATGGCGCGAAGCGTTGCCATGAACGAAAAAGTTCCGGTCGGCATTTTCAGTTTGGAAATGTCAAAGGAACAAGTGGTGGACCGTTTGATTGCGGCGCAAGCCGGCGTCAGTTTGTGGAACCTGCGCCAGGGAAAATTGTCGCACGAGGGCGCGGACAATGATTTTTCAAGAATTCAAACCGCGCTTTCCGAACTGTCCGAGGCGCCGATTTTCATTGACGACTACGCGTCTCCGTCCGTCATGCAAATCAGAACCATGGCGCGCCGTTTGCAAGCCGAACACGGTCTTGGCTTGATTGTGGTTGATTATCTTCAGCTAATTAAAAGCCATGAGCGCGTTGAATCACGGGTACAGGAGGTTTCGGAAATTTCGCGCTCGCTCAAGGGCCTTGCCAAAGAGCTTGATGTGCCGGTGCTTGCGGTGTCGCAGTTGTCGCGCGCGGTTGAGATGCGCACCGACGCCAAACCAAAACTCTCCGACCTTCGCGAATCAGGCAGCATTGAGCAGGACGCGGACGTGGTGATGTTTATTTATCGCGAAGACAAAGTGAAAAAAACAACCGATCGGAGAAACATTGCCGAAATTTTGATTGAAAAACACAGAAACGGCCCCACCGGCAAAGTGGAATTGTATTTCAACGAAACGGAAGTGAGTTTTCAGTCGCTTGCCAAAAATTTCGCGGAAGTTGAAGATTTTGTCGTTTAACTAATATACAGAGATTAGTCGCGTTGCGAACGCTTTTTCGCCACCGCCTCCATTTTGCTTTTATATTATTGATCCCACCGCCAGCCCGAGTGGCTCAAAAGTGTTCGCAACGCGCTAAAAGAGTTCAGGCGTGATATGTACCCAAAACTTATTCAGGAACTTATAGAAGATTTTACTCATTTTCCAGGGATCGGCCCGCGACAGGCCGCCCGTTTTGTTTTTTATCTGCTTAAAGAAGATAAAATGCGCGTTCAAAACCTTGCGGAAAAAATAAAACGATTGCATGAGGAAATCGGATTTTGCAAACAGTGTTTCGCGAGCGTTACTCTCGGCGAAGGCAAATTACAAATGTTGTGCCGGTCCTGCGCCGATGCGAAACGCGACTCGCGCGTCATTATGGTTGTGGAAAAAGAAGCTGATTTGCAAAACATTGAAAAAACGCATTCGTTCAACGGCATGTATCATGTGTTAAACGGCGTCATTTCCCCGCTTGATTCTTCGGGCCCGGCAAAATTGCACATCAAAGAATTGCTGATGCGCGTAAAAAATTTGCTTGCGGAGAAAAAACAAGTTGAAATGATTCTCGCGACCAATCCGACCACCGAGGGAGATACCACGGCTCTGTATCTTGAACGGACATTTTCGCCGTTGAAAATAAAAATTACGCGATTAGGCCGCGGGCTTACCACAGGATCTGAACTTGAATACAGCGATCCGGAAACGATTAAGAATGCGTTTATAAATAGAAGATAATTCGCCGTTACTACTATGAAATCGCAAAATTGTAAACAAGGCAACATTCATTTGGTTGGCGTACCCAAAAACAAAAACGGAATAATTTTGAACTGTGTTACGAAATCATTAGATAAAGCGCGAAGTGTACTAAAATACAAAAAACAAGTTAATATAGTGATTATAGAGGCCCAAGATTTTTTCACAATTCCAAAACTTGGTATCGGAGGTAGCGCTATTGGCAAATCTTGCATTGAAATCAGAATTAATTTTTCTCGTAAGGATTTACAAAAAATTATTGATACTGAATTACCCGCCACCATTTATCACGAGTTTGCTCATTTAGTGAGGGAAGATTCTGTCGAATACGGGACAACGCTTTTAGATTCGTTTGTTTCTGAAGGACTATCTTGTTTTATTGAAAAATCCATTTTGCCAAATAAAAATATTCCATATATTCGGAAAATTCAAAACGA
>JAGXAD010000022.1 GCA_018971745.1 Patescibacteria group bacterium | reverse complement strand
TGAAAAAGGTGTTTGAGTAATATTATGTCTGCGCAAACGCTTAATCAATTAACAATAAAACAGGCGCGCGACGGCCTGGCAAAAAAAGAATTCTCCGCGCAGGAATTATTTTTGGCCTGCCTTAAAGAAATTGAAAATAAAGACGGTGGCGTACATGCGTTTTTGGAAACATTTGAGTATCCAACCAGCCATTACGTACCATCAACTAATCATTCGTCACTTGTTGGCATTCCGATTGCAATCAAGGATAATATTTTGATTAACGGCAGAAAAGTTTCTGCCGCGTCGCGCGTTTTGGAAAATTATACGGCATCATACGACGCAACCGTCGTAAAAAAACTTATTGATGCGGGCGCGTTGTTTCTCGGCCGTACGAATATGGACGAATTTGCCATGGGCTCTTCAACGGAAAATTCCGCGTACGGCCCTTCGCGAAATCCTCATGATGTGAGTCGGGTTCCCGGCGGATCATCCGGCGGCTCTGCGGCCGCGGTTGCCGCAAATTTTTGCATTGCGGCTTTGGGTTCTGACACCGGCGGCTCCATCAGACAGCCGGCCGCACTTTGCGGCGTGGTCGGATTCAAGCCAAGTTATGGCGCAGTGTCGCGAAATGGTTTGATTGCCATGGCGTCATCCCTTGATGTCATTGGACCGATTACCAAAACCGTTGAGGACGCAAAAATTCTTTTTGATGCGATTCGCGGCCGCGACCCGCTTGATTCAACGACAATTGATTTCAAAATTCAAGATTCAAGATTCAGGATTCAGGGTTTGCGCATCGGTTTGCCAAAGGAATATTTCGGTGCCGGACTTGATCCGACAATCAAAAAATTGGTTTTGGCTGCAGTAAAAAAGTTTGAAGAGCTTGGCGCCCAAATCAAAGAAATTTCTTTGCCGTTTTCCGAATACGCGCTTGCGGCGTATTATATTATTATGCCGGCTGAAGTGTCGGCAAATCTCGCGCGCTTTGACGGCATCCGTTATGGCGCGAGCGCGGCCAATAATCCGCAATTCGCCACGAACAATTTATACGATGTGTACGCAAAAACGCGCGCTCATGGTTTTGGCGCGGAAGTGAAGCGTAGAGTAATGCTCGGCACCTACATTTTATCGGCCGGATATTACGACGCGTATTATTTGAAAGCGCAAAAAGTGCGGCGCCTCATCCGCGAAGATTTTCAAAAAGCGTTTGAGGATGTTGATTTGATTGTGGGTCCGACCACGCCGACTACTGCGTTTCACTTCGGCGAGAAAACAAACGACCCGTTGACGATGTATCTTGAAGACATTTACACGGTTGCGGCAAATTTGGCGGGCATTCCGGCTTTGTCCATTCCATGCGGAAGCGTGAAAACGGATAGCGGAATTGCAATGCCCGCAGGGCTCCATATTATGGGCAGGTTCGAAGAAGATGACATTGTTCTTGGCGCGGGAATGGCGTTGGAACAGACGCTTCGTTAATTTTTTTGCGAATTCATCAATATGTTCAACGATTATCTTCGGCAATTATCTCAGCAAAGCGGTTTTGATTTTGTGCGGATTGTGTTGTGGCTGAAATTCGTTTCCGGCGCGATTTCCGCGATTTTATTTGCGGGCGTTGTGGTAATTGTGCGGAAAACCATGGCACTCGCAAATCCGATAGAGAAGCTCGAAGAAAATATTTTACAACTGGGCAGGATTCCAAACTCAATTCTGGAGGAACATTCGCGCTCGTGGGAGGCGGTGTTGGCGAAACTTGAATCAGTAAATGCGTCCGATTGGAAGTTTGCCGTTATTCAGGCGGATTCCATTCTGGACGATATTTTGAAACACAGCGGTTTTATCGGCGAGACTATGGGCGACCGTTTGAAACAAATCAATGCTTCACAGCTTGATTCGCTGAATGACATTTGGGAGGCGCATAAGGTGCGCAACGACTTGGCGCACAGTCCGGACCGGCCGCTCTCGCAGGAAGAGGCGCGCCGCGTCATCGGCCAATTTGAAAAAGCGTTTCGGGAATTGAAGTTTATTGAATGAAGCAAAACAAAAATATCCGGCAAGCGGATATTTTTGTTTTGCTTTGTTGCGGGACCGGGATTTGATTCCGCTCCGACGCGGAATCCCGGGAAGCTCGCCAGCTCGCTCCCTGCAAATCCCGTACCCCATTATGAAAGTAAAACAAAATCACCCCCGATGGGATGATTTTGTTTTAATCAGTTGCGGGACCGGGATTTGCACCCGGGCCTGCGGGTTATGAGCCAGTTCAAGGTATTTTTTCTAGAACACAAAAATGTTTAGTAAAAATAACTTTTATGGCGTGAACATAAGCTTTTCTAGGTGAGTTAACGATTCTCAGTTGTGATCAACGACTATCAGGTATAAAGAACTTTTATCACTTTTTGGTCACCGGTGGGCAACTGATTTCGTCGTTGCCACGAAAATTATTAGCAGGAGCAATATGGGGAAAGGTGAAAAAGATTTTATATTAAAACGGAGGTATGCATCCTCCGTTTTAATATTCCTTCGTTCTTGTTTCATTTAAAAACCTATCTTTCCTTTTGGTTTACTTTCTTGTATCAGAAGCTGTTTTAACACCTCAAAAACCTGCCGTAATTTAGCGTCATATTTTTTCTCCATCCTTTCTATTTTCTCTCTTAACTGCTTGTTTGTCGCCAGCAATTCTCTTAATTTGGTAAAAGTCCTTATCACTTGGATATTAACCTGTATGGCTCTATCGCTGTTTAAAACGCTTGAAAGCATCGCTACGCCTTGCTCGGTAAAGGCATAGGGTGGATAGCGTCTTCCTCCCCATCTTGAGGTTTCAATTTGTGACCTCAAATTCCCAAACTCCCTTTTCGTTAACTGAAACATAAAATCCTGAGGGAAGCGGGCAATATTTCTTTTGACAGCCAAATTAAGCACCTTTGTGCCAACTTTATACAATTCGGCAAGGTCTTGGTCCAGCATTACCTTTTTGCCTCTAATCAAAAATATCCTGCTAATGATCCGTTCGCTTGGTATTGTTATAATTTCTTTGTTCATAGCCATATTTTTATCGTGCCCGTCTTCAATCCCGGGAAATCCGCGGCTGAATGGGGTTTGCGCCCGCAAGCACACTCTTAATATATCAGTTACGAACGCCAAATCAAGGGTTAGCCCCCCATCAACTAGTGCCAATCCAAAGAAAACATCGTCATAATCGTCAGTATCGTATGCGTATGTTCAACGGATAAAATAAAAAACGGGCTTATCTGCCCTATTTAATCTCTGAAAACAGTATTTTTGACAAAACCGGCCTTATTGGGAAAATCTGGTTTATCTCACTTTTTGATATCAGAACGGATTGAAAAGTGACCCAGATTATTCCATCAATGGTCTATTGCCGCATTTTCGTCTTTCTTGTCCCCTGGGGCATTTTTATTACCCGGATTTGTTTGCGGACGCTTCTTTTTCTTGAGTTTTCTCATCCTCGACCGGATTATTAAGCCGTGTTTGGCAGCGGGGGCAGCGTTGCGGGTTGCGTGAACGGGGAAACCATTCATGGCGGCACCTCACGCATGTGCGTTTGAAAATAAACAAATCATTTATATCGATTGTATCCATATTTTTTATTATTACTTGTAGTACTTTAATTATACCTTGAGTACCACAAACCACTGGGTGATGTACCACATTGGAAAAAATTTTTTTACGCCATTTGAAAATTGAATTGGAAATTAAAGCAAAATACCCCAGGGAAGAAAAAACGCACTTCGGTGCCCCCCGCTAACCTCGAAGAGATCAGGGACTGCTTTTAACAAATACCCCATCCCGCTCTCGTGCCGTTTTTTTATTCATGATGTTCTCTTTTCCCAAACACCACTTGGTGGGTGAAAGAATTTTTATCACTTTTTTCTTTCACACTCGCTTGGTCGAATGGGTGTTTTTAATTACTGGCAAAAAAATGTACACCTTGAAAGTTCCCAAAGAACAAGTCTCGGATCTTTGGCGGGCAAGGCAGTTCCTCGGGCGTGGTCCGATTGCGGCCCAGATAAAAAATGCGGTTAATGATTATCTCAAGCAGGTTGAAAAAGAAATCGGTGCGCCAATTGCGGACATCGCAGAAGTAATCCAGCAACACGAACAAGAATCGGCAAGAGAATAAATGGCGACTCGTGTTTTATTTGCGTTTCCTTGTGAACGCATCAACCGGCAATGCCAAACGCCGGAAATACATTTATTACATAACATAGTTTCCAAAGCCGTACCCGGCTTATTTTTAATTTGCCGGCAATGCTTCCGGAAACAATACCAATGGGATATTCACCAATCGCCCAGATCAACGGGTCTTTTGATTTCGATGATTTGGGCAAAGTGTTAAGGCAGAATTGTTTAATCAATATCAGGGAAGAATCCGTAGAAGCCGCTTATCAGCAATACGTGGAATTGCGGAAATTAATCTTAAATGGCGCCGAAGAAAAAAAATTTGATGATGGCGTCGAAGAAAACACGATTGAAAAGTCGCCGGACGCCATGATGTGCGATGAATGCGGACAAGAAATGACTCTTAGGGAAGGACGATCCGGCTTTTTCTGGGGGTGCTCGGGATACCCTCAGTGTAGAAATACAAAATCAGCGTTTGAAAGCGCATCGGGCGCCACGAGCAATAAAATGGAAACCAGCAAGCAAAGCAGGCAAGAAGACAACAGCCCGGTTCCGGTGTGTCCCCGGCATAAGGTAAAAATGTTGATCAGAACACGTAAATCGGATGGCGAGCTTTTCTTTGGCTGTGCAATGTTCAATCAAAAGGGTTGTTTGGAAATTTTGCCGTATCCGGCGCAAAAGAAGGCAAATGTCAAAGTGCCTGCCGTAACCTATTAACCGCAGTGAGTTTGACGGCGGCGGTCTTCTTCGGAAGGCCGCTTGCCGTCTTTCTCACGACAACAACATGAAAAAAATCACTTTAGAGGAATGGCGCCACACGCATATTGACGATAAAAAATATGTGAATGGCGTCCCCCATCTCATAGTTCACGAGGACGGCGTAACAATATCCGTTCCGGTTGACATTGACCGGAGCGTGCCGCCGCAAATTGGTACAGATAAATACATCGGTTGTTGGACAGCCGGCATGATGGCAGAAACCTCGGAAATGCGTGAAGCAGTTGAGAAAGCATTTCGTGCGGCTGTTCTTGAACACGAGGACTGGCTATATGCTGTGGAAGTGTCGAATCGGAAATTCTATGTCGCTTCAAACGGGGAGATGGGGTTCACTGCGATGTTAGTTTCTGAATATTAAATTCGGTTGTCGAGCCGAAAATTAAAACATAATTGAAACTCATATGAACAAACACTATTCAATTTCTCAGCTCCTGACGTACATGAAATGCCCGCTTCACTACTATTTCCGCTATATTAAAGGTGTGAAAATCCCTCCGACATCAGCAATGACGCTTGGCATCTCGGTTCACTCCGCCCTGGAAGTTAATTTTCGACAAAAGATCCAAAGCAAAAAGGATCTGCCGATAGAAGCTGTTTTGGAGGCTTATTCCGATTCATTTGAATCCGCAAAGCAAGAAACGGCATGGGAAAAAGACGAAAATCCGGCGGAAGTGAAAGACGAAGGAATGAATCTTATCTGCGCTTACCATACCGGCAAGGACAGAAACGAAGAGCCGATGATGTATCGTGAGCTGAATTCGGAAACCAAGAAATATGAAAAGAAACTCGTTCAGCCGTTATCGCCCCAAATTATGCCGCTGTTTGTGGAGACACCGTTTGAAATTCAATTTAACAACGATGTCGGCTACACCTTTATCGGGAGAATGGATCTTGTGGATGATCAACATCGAATTCATGACATCAAAACCAGCGCAAAAACTCCGACAAAAGACCAAGTTGATGCTGATTTGCAGATGACGGCGTACGCTCTCGGCTTCCGGGTGAAGACCGGCGCAACCGAAAAAGGATTGGTCATGGATTACATTATCAAAAACAAATCGCCAAAAATCATGAGCGTGGAAACATACCGAACCCGGGAAGACATTGATCGGCTGCTTCAAATCCTCGGATCCATTGCAAATGCGGTTGAAAAAGGCATTTTTTATTGTTCATGCAATTCCATCTTTTGCGGTCCGCAAAACTGCCAATACTGGGATATGGGCAACGGCAAAGGGTGTAAATTCGGAGTTACGGGATAAAAGTAAAATAGGGAGTGTTAAACAGGGCTGGCTCCGGATGGAACCAGCCCTGTTTTTATTACTCGCTATGGTTTATAAACAAAAACTCCGGTGTCGGGAGTTTTTGGAGAAATCATTTCCATCGATAAATATGCACCGCTATATTCATTGCCAACTTGCCATTAAGTGGCCGACCCATTGCCGCAAAATCATTGCCGCATCCTTAACCAAAACTTGATCTCTAATATCGTCCGCGTCTTTACCACCATGAAATAAATTACAGCGAATTCTATAAATTGCCTGCACAATGTTTTCAAAATCATTTTCATTCTGAATTGAAATAGGCGGTTTCCTGTTTCGAGTATCTTTAATTGGCTCTTCCCGGCTCATACAAACAAGGTGTTTAATACTATTTTGAAATAAATCATCATCTGATACTCCTAAATCATACGCCCCGATAAGGCTAGACATAACTGGCTGGCGTTTAGCTACCTCCTTAATCATTTCTGCGTCAGTGTTTTTGGACGACAAATGTTCCATCCAAGCGTTAAAACAAAACCAAATAAAAACAAAGGACGCGAATTGATCGCCTTCCTGATGACTCTTTTCTCGCCATACTCTAATCAAGTTTTTAATTCTCACTTCTTCCATACATTTATTCTCATAATTTTTGTAACCCATCCGCGCGTATTATGGAGATTTATTTTTTGCCGACCTGAAAGATCGGCAAACTCTCTTAAGCATCGTATTTCTTCCTTTTCAAATCGTAAGAACTACGACCACCTTCAAGATAATCCATAACATCTTCTTTTATTTGCTTCTGGTCAATTGAACCTGAACGAGATAACCACCCCTTGCTTCCATCAGCTTCAAGAACAATATACTGATCGGAGTCTGAAGAAACGGAAATACTTGAATTGTGAGTGGTGAATATAAACTGCCTTGCGTGTTTGCTTATTCGTAGCTTCGAGCAAATATCCGCCCAAATGGAAGGCACATCAAGAGCGTCTTCCGGTTGATCAATCACGACAGGCATACTTCCGTCTCCTAAAGCAATCATTATGAGAGCGTCTGCTTTTTGCCCCATAGAAAGTTCAGAAAGCGGGTAGTAATTCCCGTCTTTCTTTTGGTATAAAATCTCAATGCGGTCGTCAGGATAGCCCTGATATTGGAGAGACAAAGTTCCCGATAAGTTTTCCGCAAGTAGTAGTTCGCTGATTATGTTCTCGGCTTTCTGTTCAGTCAGACCAACAATTTTTGAAAATTTCTTAACATCTTTATCCAAGACCATTTCAACGAGTTCAACAGGAGAAATTAAGTTCGCTATATCTTCAACCTCTTTTTTCTCGGCGTGCGAACCAACTTTTAGCTTTTTAAGCAATTTGATATAAGTTGCTTTGTTATTCCCAGCTTGGACAATAATCTTCAGTTTACCTACCGATTTTTCTGTAATTAGCTTCGCTTGTTCTGACCTCTCTGTGGAGTACGTGGACTTCACAGTTCCCAGTTCACCTAGTAGAGTGCTTCGCTTCGTTCTTAAATCGGTGTATGACTTTTTGGCTTTTTCGGCAACAGTAATCTTTGCGGATATATCTTTCTTCTCACCCATCAACTTCTTCCTTTCAGCTTCAAGAGACTCCTGCTTTTTTTGAAGTTTTATTTCGCTGTTATATTTCTTCTCTAGTTGAGAGAATTTCTTTGATTTTTCCCACACAATCAAGTCTGCTCGGGATTTCTTTTTTGCTTTTATTATTAAGTCTTGTTGTTTTTCTAACGCCTTAACAACACCAGTATAACTATCGCTAATGCTCGCCTCTATAATTTCCAAAATTTCTTTCGGGGTCTTTTTGCGGGGAGGAGTATTGTCTGTAAAACTGTGAATTGCTTCTACTATCTTATCGAGAAGTGAATCGTATTCCTCAATCTTCCCTTCAATCTCAGATTTTTCTTCTGAAAGTTTTATATAACTTTCAGAAAATCCTTTTGCCCCTGTCGCTCCCAAGCCGGTTTTTAGTTTTTTGAGCTTCTCATCAATAGTTCCCTGACGCTTCAGGAGTGAATCCAAAATTGCCGATTCCTGTATCACTTGGAAAAGACTCCTATCAAGGTTTCCTAAATCTTGGATAATGCTTAAAACCTTGTTCTGGAAGGACTCGAAATCTCTAAAGTTATCCAGTAAACGCAACTGTGCTTCGGGATCACGAGTGATTTCGAGTATCTCGTTTTGACTGTATATGAGCATAGGGAATATAGCAGATACGTCTCCTGTGAATGTTTTACCCGTCGTCTTGTTCACGCACTTAATAGGAGAAGAATACGGACTCCGAGGATTATCAAATTTCCGAGATAATTCGTAATCCTCGCCAGAGGCGTCTTTGAAATTAACTTTCACCTCGCCATTGATACGAAGCTGTTTTTCTAACTTCTCTTTATGGTCTGAAAGAAGGTCATCGTGAGGTTTGCGGTCAAACGCGAATCTTAAAAACTCAATAATCAGAGATTTCCCTGTCCCAGTTCCGCCGATAACACTATTCATACTTGGATTGAAGTCAATCCGTTGTCCGTCGAGAAACCCGCCCGTAATAACTACGCTTTCTATTCTTGGGTGTTCAGAGCTTATCTTTGCTGTTTCGTAATCTTGAACAATACGACTATCTGGGTCTTCAAAACATTGCCGCAGAGATTCTGTTGTGAGTTCACCCATTCTGAAATAGGTGAAGCCGTTTCCGATAGAAGTCAAACAATGTCC
>JAGXAD010000160.1 GCA_018971745.1 Patescibacteria group bacterium | reverse complement strand
AATGGCGCACGGTTTTTTGAAACGGTGCTGATTCAGATGCAGAAATACCGCTGTCAGATAACTGCCTAAAAATCCGGCTCCGCCGGAAATGAGAACAGTTTTTCCTTCAAAGGCGCCTGCTTCTTTTTTGATGTTCTCGGCGATGGTTCGTATGTCTTCCGAGACGATGGATTCTTTTTTTGTTGTTTTCATGGCTTTCCGCTACATTATCTATAACATATTACATAATTTTTGGTTTCGGTTAGACCACTTCTCGCGGCGGTACCGGTATGAGGTATCGGTAGTTGCCGTTTGTTTTTTTCTTGATGTCGTCAAAGTATTCGTACGCAAACACGACCAAAACATCTGGTTTGTCTGTTTTTGTTTCCAGAAAAGTTTTTGGAACAATCGGAATGTGCGTTCCCGGGCTGAATCGGTTTTGTTTCAGGGGGCTGTCGTCAACGATAAATTCAATGAGTTCCGGGCCTATGTTTCCGTAATTACAAATAGTTGCGACCCTGGCGGGCGCTCCGTATCCGGCAACTTTTAGATTTGACGCTTTGTAGTTTAACAGTTTGTCGCGAAAAGCGGTAATGGAAGTATTTACTTTTTGTTTGAATTCCTGCAATGCGGATTCGGTTAAACTGGTTTTTTCTTCTTCAAGCATGCGGTTGACTTCATCTGAAGGCGCGCCGCCGTAATTATTTTTGCAGACGGTAATTCGCAGTGATCCGCCGTGGGGCTCTATTGCTTCGGCGTCAATGACGCGCATATCGTGCTCCTCAAACAAATGCTTAAGGGAAGTCAGCGAATAATAAAATATTCTGTCCAGATAAAATCTTTCAAATTGAATGTCTTTCAGGATATTTCCGATGTATTCAACTTCAATGATGAATTTGCCGTCATCGGTCATCAAGTCCTTTACCGCCTCAATGAATTGATGCGGGTCTTCAAGGTGCGTAAAGATGCTGCTTGCCACGACCATATCCGGTCTTTGATATTGTTTTTTGATCGCATCGGCCGTAGCCGCGTCAAAGAACGCAACGATGGTTTCAAGTCCGGCGTCGTTTGCGATTTTGGAAACATTAACGGACGGGTCAACGCCGATTGCTTTTACTCCGAGGGCTTTCAGGGGTTTTAACAATATGCCGTCGTTGGATCCGATGTCAACAACAAAATTTGAATCAGCAATTTTTTTTGCCAGTTCTTCAAAGTGCCGCACGAGTCCCGGGTTCACCGAAGACAAATAATAGTAATCTTCAAACATTCTTTCCCGCGAAACCACGGTTCCGAGCTGGACATTTTTGCATTGCGCGCAGAAAAAAACGACAAGCGGGAAAAAATCCTCGGTTGCAAATTCCGCTTCGCTTGCGGGATATTTATTGGCAAGCGGCTGTTTGCCGAGATTGAGAAATTCAGCGGTTTTATCGCTGTGGCATAACGCGCATTTCATAGATTTGTATTAGTAAGGAATATAAAAAATGACTTTTTCCATCCTATCAAATTGTTTTTTGGAATGCAACATTGCTTTTACGCCGGAAAAATCTATAATAAAAATCAGGTTTAAAAATCAGTTTTTGAAATGACGCAACATAATACGGATGCCGTTACTCGCGGGAGCGGGTTGCTCGAAAAATTTCTCGCAAAAAAACGCGCCGCAATGGCAAATAAACTCATTTCCTCGGAAAGCCGCAAAGGCAGGATTCTTGACATTGGTTGCGGCACAACTCCGTTTTTTCTTC
>JAGXAD010000021.1 GCA_018971745.1 Patescibacteria group bacterium | reverse complement strand
AAAACAGCAAAAGTGATTTTGGCAACCAGCCCTTCGGAAAAAATTGACATTGTGTTTGCGGGAACGACGCTTCGCGCATCCGCGCAGGGAGACGGCGCCGGAGAATTTGCGCTTAGTTTAGTGCCATACGGCGCGCAAGTTGCGGAAGGCGAAATTGCGTTGGTCTCGCACGCGGATTCCGCGTATCCGTACGGTTTTATCATTGGAACGGTGTCCCGCGTGCGGGAGAACGAGGCGCGCGTGTTTCTTGACGCGCGGGTTCGTTCTTTGTTTGACCCGTTTCAGGACGAAGAAGTGTATATTTTGAAGTAAAAATCATGGAAAAGTTTTTTTTATTTTTAATATTGTTATTTCTGGTTTTTACCGCGGGATTTTTTTTTGACGCGGCGTTTCATTTTTGGGGCATGCTCACTAATCTGGTTTTGTTCTGGTTTTTTGTTTTTGTCTCGTTCCGGCTTAAGCCGCATGAAATATTCTTTGTCGGCGCGTTGATCGGGATTTTACGGGGTTTTCTTGCGGCGGGGACGGTTTGGTTCTGGTTTTTTATTTTTATTGTTGTTTCGTTTGTCATGATGGCGGCGCATTTTTTGGTAAACGCATCGGGACGGTTTCAGTTTTTCTTTTTTTCCGTTGCGGGGTGGGCAGGCATGCTGCTTCTCCGCATGCTCTGGCTTTTTTTTGCCGGGGCCGGGCAGGCGGGTTACGGCGCGGTTTTGGATTATGTGGTTTCTCCGTTGTTTGGCTGGGAAATTGTTTTAAGTGCGGTACTTCTTTTTTGCATCGGCGCAGTTGCTTATTTTTTTGGGCGTTTAGAACGAACATATTATGTTTAACTTTTTTTCTCATCATACCGTGCGCAAGGGAGTTGAATTGCATCCCGAAGAAATTTTTATGGATGCGCATAATGCTCCCGGATTTAGCCGCGAATCAGCCGAGGGCGTGATTCTGCACGCGATTTCGGACAAGCCGTTTTTTATTTTTTTTGCCGTTCTTTTCGCCGGGTTGATCGCGTTGGCGGGCAAGCTTGCGTATTTGGAAGTCGCGCATGGGAGGGACTACGCAAAAAGGTCGGAGCAAAATCAGTTTTTTGTCGTGCAATCTCCGGCGGAACGCGGCATCGTGTATGACCGCAACCGCAAACCGGTTGCGGTCAATGAGCCGGCGTTTTCGTTGGTGTTCCGAAAAAAATCAGTTGCTGATTCGTCTGAAATAAAAACAGTTCTTGAGTCATTGGCGCGATTTGCGCATAAATCCCTTGACGAGGTGCTGGCGGAAAATGGCGTATTGCCCGCGCGGGAATTTGATCCAGCGTCGCTCCCGCAGGAAGTTATTGTTGCTGAAGGGTTGAACCGCGATGACGCGCTGGAGTTTCAGTCGCAGTCTGATTTTTTTCCCGGCGCCGAGTTGGCGCAGGATTTTCTGCGGGCGTATCCGTACGGGCCGTCGCTTACGAGCGTTCTTGGGTACGTGGGAAGGGATTTGTCCGGCGGCGATACTCAAATAAACATTATGGCGGGCAAAGCCGGGATTGAATTGTATTATGATCGCGAGTTGCGCGGGGTATTGGGCAAAAAGGCAATAGAAATAAACGCAAAAGGGCAATTTCAGGAGGAGCACGCGTCTGAGGACGGCAAGTCGGGAAACGCGCTTATGTTAAATATTGACGCTGAACTTCAGGATTTCGCGTATCGCGCGTTTCAAGACCATTTGCTCCAAGCGGGAAAGCGCGCCGGAGCCATTGTGATAAGCGATCCGCGGGACGGATCAATTCTGGCGTTCGTAAGTTTTCCAACCGTTGACGGAAATCTTTTTAAAAAAGGCATGAGTCAAAATGCATTTCAAAAATTGGCAAACGACCCCGCGTTTCCGTTTTTAAATCGCGCGATCTCAGCGTTGTATCCGGCGGGTTCCACCATTAAGCCGATGCTGGCAAGCGCCGCGCTTGAAGAAAACATTATTGATCCGGCGCGCAAAATTTTTGACGAAGGTTTTATTTCCATCCCCAATCCGTATAAGCCGGGCGAGCAAAGCATATTTAAGGATTGGAAAGCGCTTGGGTGGGTTGATATGAGGCGCGCCATTGCGTATTCCGCGAACGTATATTTTTACACCATTGGCGGAGGGTATCGCGACATTCAAGGGCTTGGCGTAAGCCGGATAAAAAAATATTTGTCGCTCTTTGGGTTTGGAGAAAATTCAGGCATTGACGTTCCGGGAGAAAAAGCCGGAGTGATTCCCGACCAGGATTGGAAAGCGATCAAGCATCCGGAAGACCCGATATGGCGGCTTGGCGACACCTATCACATCAGCATTGGACAGGGCGACATGCGGGTAACGGCTTTGCAGATCAATATGGCAACTGCGGCAATTGCGAATTGGGGAACGCTTTTTGAGCCGCGTATTGCCAAAACCGTTTTGGACGAGAGCGGGAATGTTGTTGCTGAATTTGCGCCTCGGGTGCGGCGCGCGAATTTTGTGAGCCGCGATGATTTGAAAATTGTGCGGGAAGGCATGCGCATGGCGGTAGTAGAAGGTTCCGCGTCCGCCCTGTCGTCGGTTGCGCCTCCGGTCGCGGGCAAAACCGGCACCGCGGAAACCGGGCGCGTCAAAGGCGAAACGCACGCGTGGTTTACCGGATTTGCGCCCTACGACAATCCCGAAATCGCCGTTACGGTGTTTGTGGAACGGGGCGGGGAAGGGTCGCTTATGGCAGTGCCGATTGCGCGCGACATTCTTTCGTGGTGGGCGGAAAACCGCTATCAAAAAGCGGGTATTGCACAGTAGTTATTGCGAAATTCTATAAAACGAATACAATGTATTTATCCGTTTAATGCAAAAGGCAAAATGCAAAAGGCAAAATTAATGATTGAATTTTTGAAGCTGCGCTTCAAAAATTCTTTACCAAAATTTTGATTTTTGATTTTTGAATTTTGAGATTGTGTTATGTCCGAATACGTATCTGAGGAAGGTTTGGAAAAATTAAAAAAGGAAATTCACGAATTAAAAACGGTTCAGCGCCGCGCGATTGCGGACCGGCTTGAGCAGGCAAAGGCGCTTGGCGACTTGTCCGAAAACGCGGAATACCACGAGGCGGTGGAAGCGCAATCCCTGAATGAGGCGCGTATCGGCGAGCTTGAAGAAACCTTGCGCAATGTCGTGCTCATTAAAAAGCCGTCCGGGAATTATTTCGTGCAGATTGGCTCTTCCATCGTGGTGGAAAAAGACGGCATTAAGGAAACTTACTCCATTGTCGGCTCGGAAGAAGCTGATCCTTCCGCGGGCAAAGTTTCAAACGAGTCGCCGCTTGGAAAAGCGTTTCTCGGCAGAAAAGCAGGAGACATTGTGGAAGTGAAAGTGCCCGCCGGCACGATGCGGTATACTATTTTAGAGATACGCTAAGCAGACAGGATTGATAAATTTCCAGTTCATCGAATGCGCTATAGGCTTTAATTCAGAAATTAAAATGTAAATCTTAAAATGACAATCCAAAATGCAAAATTTTAAATTTTGATTTGTCATTTTGCATTTTGAGATTTGAAGTTTGAGTTTTTTAAGATTGTTTGAGCATTACAGCATTGAAAATTTAATAAAAGATTATGAACTGCATATTAGTAAATTTAGAGCATGGCTTTAAACGACATTCGCAATGAGCGGATTAAAAAACTTGATGCGTTTGAAAAAAGCGGCGTTGATCCGTATCCCGCAGAAGTTGGCGCGCATCGTCCCATTGGAGAAATCATAAAAAAGTTCTCCGTTTTGGCGCGCGGAAAAAAGAAAATTACCGTTGCGGGGCGCGTGATGGCGCGCCGCGAACACGGCGGCTCAATGTTTTGCGACCTGAAAGACGAGTCCGGAAAAATCCAGCTTTTTTTCAAGGAAGATGTGTTGGACAAGGATGAATACAAAACATTTTCCGAAACCGCGGATGTTGGGGATTTTGTGGAAGTTGAAGGAAAAGCATTTAAGACTAAGCGGGGAGAGCCGACGATTGAAATTACTGCGTGGCGCATGCTTGCAAAATCGCTTCTGCCCCTGCCGGACAAGTGGCATGGGTTGCAGGATGTTGAGGAGCGGTTCCGCAGGCGGTATCTTGATTTGATTATGAATGACGAAGTGCGGAATCGTTTCTCGCTTCGCTCCGCGATGATTGCTTCAATTCGTTCGTTTCTGGAAAAAGAAAATTTTCAGGAAGTTGAAACGCCGATGTTGCAGCCGATTGCCGGAGGCGCTTTGGCGCGTCCGTTTGTAACGCATCACAACGCCCTGGACGCCGATTTGTATTTGCGGATTGCGCCGGAACTCTATTTGAAGCGGCTCTTAATCGGCGGCTTTGAAAAAATATACGAGATTGGCAGAAATTTCCGCAACGAGGGCATTGATACGACGCACAATCCGGAATTTACCATGCTTGAACTCTACGCCGCGTATTGGGACGAGCAGGATTTGATGAAGTTTGTTGAGAAAATGTTTGCGGCGTTATGCAAGGCAACGGAGAAAAAATACGAGATAACATATCAGGATGCCGTTATCAAATGTAAAGCGCCGTTTCAGCGGATTTCGTTCCGGAATCTTTTAAAAAAATACGCGCTTGTGGTTGATTACGACTCCGAAACGCGCGAATCGCTTCGCCTGAAAGCGCAAAGGTTCGGTTTGGAAATTTCGGCGCACGAGGGCAAAGGAAAAATTGCCGACGAAATTTACAAAAAAATCTGCCGTCCGCATGTACAGGAGCCGACATTTGTGACGGAGCATCCGGTTGACATATCGCCGCTCGCAAAGAAAAAAGAAGGCGTCAAAGATACGGTGCGCCGTTTTCAGCTGGTTGTCGGCGGGCTTGAAATAATGAACGGGTTTGCGGAATTAAACGATCCAAGAGAACAGCGCACGCGCTTTGAAGAACAAGCGGGTATGCGCGGAGCAGGTGAAAACGAAGCGCATCCGTTTGACGAAGATTTTGTTGAAGCAATGGAATACGGCATGCCTCCGGCGGCAGGACTTGGCATCGGTATTGATCGGCTCGTGATGCTGCTTACCGACGCGAAAAACATCCGCGAGGTGGTTTTGTTTCCAACACTACGATCCCGGTAGAAATTAGAAAATATTTTTTCGGTTTTTTTAAATTCTATATTCTCAATTCCAGATTCTAAATTCTTGGCGTATGACGGATAAATTTTTTATCGGTCTTTTGATTTTCGTTCCGGTTACGATTGCGGCTCATTATGCCGGCGCATCGCCCTTGTGGATTTTTTTCGTTTCAGCCCTTGCCGTTGTTCCTTTGGCAAAATTCATCGGCGAGGCAACGGACGAGCTGGCGATTCACGCGGGGCCGGCGCTCGGCGGTTTGTTGAGCGCCACCTTTGGCAACGCAACCGAGTTGATTATTGGCATATTTGCCATTAGGGCAGGATTGGTTGAAGTGGTAAAAGCGTCCATTACCGGATCCATCATCGGGAATTTGCTTCTGGTGCTTGGCGCGGCAATGCTTGCGGGCGGCGTCAGATTTAAAAAACAAGAATTTAATCGCACTGCGGCAATGGCAAGCGCGTCAACGCTTTTGCTTACGATCGTGGCGTTGGCGGTTCCGGCGATATTTTTGCAGACTGCGCCATCCGCGGGGTTTGGCATTATTGAGGAATTAAGCGTGGCGGTTGCGGCGCTGATGATGGTAACCTACGGCGCAAGCTTGTTTTTTTTCGCTCAAAACCCACAAGCATTTGTACACCGAGAAGGTTGGAAAATTTGAAGCGCGGTGGAACATTAAAAAAAGCATTTTGATTTTGTTCACTGCGACCCTGTTTGTGGCGTGGATGAGCGAATTTTTGGTCGGATCCATTGAGCCGGTGCTCGCGCGTTTTGGCTGGACGGAATTATTTATCGGCGTTATTTTTGTGGCAATTATCGGCAATGCGGCAGAGCATGTTTCGGCAATTACCATGGCAATCAAAAACCGGATGGATTTGGCTTTGCAGATTGCCATCGGATCAGCCATACAAATCGCAATGTTTGTGGCGCCGGCGCTTGTGCTCACAAGTTTATTTTTCAGAAATCAAATGAGTTTGATTTTTAATTCGTTTGAACTCATTGTGATTGTGCTTTCGGTGATGATTACAAACCTTATTGTTGAAGACGGAGAAAGCAATTGGCTTGAAGGTTTGCAATTGGTTGTTGCATATTGCATCATTGCGGTGGCATTTTTCTTTCATCCGTAAATTGGTTACGATAGAGACGGGCCATATTTCAGATTTTAATTTCTCGGCAGGCATATGTTAGACATCAAATTTATCCGGGAACATGTTGATGAAGTCCGCGAAGGGCTTCGCAAAAAACGATCCGATGTTGATTTGGATTTGCTGTTGGCGTTGGACGAAAAACGAAGAGCGCTGATTCAAAAAAGCGAGGCGCTGAAAGCCGAGCAGAACCGCGCCGACAAGGAAATCGCGCAGGAAAAAGATAGTGACGCAAAAAAAATAACGATTGAAAAAATGCGCGTCCTGAAAGACGAAGTACGACATTCAGAATTTGAAGCGCGCGCCGTTGAAGAAGAATTCGTAAATTTGATGATGCGCGTGCCGAATTTGCCTGACAGTGATTCTCCCGAAGGAGGAGAAAAAGATTTTCGCGTTTTGCGCGAGGTCGGCAATAAGCCGGAGTTTTTGTTTCTCGCTAAAGATTACGTTGTCTTGGGAGAAAATCTTGATTTGATTGATACGGCACGCGCCGCAAAGGTCTCGGGTTCGCGGTTCGGATATTTGAAGCACGAAGCGCCGCTTTTGGAATTTGCTTTAATTCAATTTGCATTTTCGTTTTTAACCAATCAAAAAAACATTGCTGAAGTCGTCAAAGAAAAAAAATTGTCAATTTCCGATAAGCCGTTTATTCCGATTATTCCGCCGGTGTTGGTGCGCCCGGAAATGATGCGCTCTATGGGATACACGGAGCGGGGAGGCGAGGAAATTTATTTTTTGGAAAAAGATAATTTATACTTGGTGGGGACTGCGGAACAATCAGTCGGACCCATGCATGCGGATGAAGTGTTTGACGAAGATGCTTTGCCGCATCGCCACATTGCCTTTTCAACCTGTTTCCGAAGAGAGGCGGGATCGTACGGCAAAGACATCAAAGGAATTTTGCGCGTGCATCAGTTTGATAAAGCCGAGATGTTCGTGTTTTCTACGCCCGAATCATCGCGCGATGAACATATGTTGCTTTTGGGCTTGGAAGAAAAACTGATGCAGGCGCTTAAAATTCCGTATCGCGCGTTGCAGATTGCCGCGGGTGATTTGGGCGATCCGGCATCGGCAAAATACGACATTGAAGCGTGGCTGCCAGGCCAGCAAAACGGCAAAGGAGAATATCGCGAGACGCATTCGGCGTCAAGCACGACCGATTTTCAGGCGCGCCGTCTTAACATAAAAGTACGGCGTAAAAACGGCGCCCAAGAATTTCTCCACATGCTTAACGGCACGGCGTTTGCCGTCGGCCGCATGATTATCGCAATCCTAGAAAATTATCAGCAGGAAGACGGGTCAGTGCGAGTGCCAGAGGTATTGCAATCTTACATCGGTATGAAAGAAATAAAAAGATAATGCCCCGCTGTTATAAGCGGGGCGTTTTTACGCATTCTTGTTTTTCCCACGGAAAAATAATATATTTTTCTTTTTTCTCGCGCAGCCACAGCCATGGTTTGTACGAACATTTTTTGTGATAGAACAGCGTAATAATCGTGTAGCCGTTTCGTGAAAACGGAAGAAGCGTTTTTCCGGTATCCGCGATGTCGTCAACGATGAGCGTGTCATTCGGTCCGCTAGGTTTTTCCGCAAACGGGATGTCAAGCAGGTGTGAAAGTTTGACGGCAAGCGCGAGACCTCCCCGCGCCGGACCGAAAATATTTTTAAAATTATGCGGGGCAATGCGCGCGGCTATTTTTTCCGCGTCGCGTTCAAATTGCCGCCAGCGGTAATATTCGCAGCAGGAACAAATGGCTGGTTTTTTGCTCATTGCCGGTTTTTTTCTTGATGTGCGCCAAAGATAAAGTTCCGGATTGATATTATCGCGTTTTGCAAGGAAAAGCAACTTTTCAAAGGCAGATTTTTGTGTTATGTTTATGCTATGCAAAAACGAAAAAATCTGCGCACATGGATTGAGGTTGATTCGAGAGCGCTTGAGCATAATCTCAAGCAATTTTTGAAATTGATTCCACGGCGAACCCGGTTTATGGCGGTGGTAAAATCCAACGCGTACGGCCACGGGCTCGTTGATACTGCAAAGGCGCTGCTTGCCCTCCGTAGCTTTAGCGAAGGAGGGTGGCTCGGCGTCGATTCCATTACGGAAGCGTTCCGGCTCCGCAAAGAAGGAATTAAAAATCCGATACTGGTACTTGGTTTTACGCTTGGGAGCATGATGCAGGACGCGGCGCGAAATAATATTATTGTTTCCGTTTCAAATTTTGATTCGCTTGCGGATTTGGCGCGCGCAAAAGAAAAACCGATTTTTCATCTGAAATTTGACACCGGCATGCATCGGCAGGGATTTTTGCCGGAACAAACTCCGCAACTGATGAAATTGATGAAGCGGCACGGACTTTCTCCGCAGGGAATGTTTACTCATTTTGCCGCGGCAAAAGACATTGCGTATCCGACATACACCTTGGAGCAGTTCAGAAAATTTAACATGATTGCCAAGCTGTTTGAACAAGCTGGTTTCAAAAATATTATCCGCCACACTGCGGCAAGCGGCGGCACGCTTTTGTTTCCGGAAACGGATCTTGATATGGTGAGGGTCGGCATGGGAATCTACGGATATTGGCCTTCTCCTGAATCGCGCATCATGAATCATGAACCAGAAATTATCTTGCGGCCTCCGTTGCAATGGAAAACGATTGTTGCAGAAACAAAAGAAATTCCAAAAGGGTCATACATAGGATACGACCTTACGGAACGCGTTTCTCGGAAAACAAACATCGCGGTATTGCCGGTCGGATA
>JAGXAD010000020.1 GCA_018971745.1 Patescibacteria group bacterium | reverse complement strand
AGCACCAAGGTAAATGCTTTTTGTAGTTTCATTATTTTTAGCATACACGAAAATTTTTGCCGAAGCAATAAAAAAATGCTATCCAGTGCAACAAAAAAAACGGTTTAATATTTCCAAACCGCTTAATCGCTAACTAATCCGATTATAAATTATTTTCTTGGATTTTTTTGAATATAATTTTTGACGGGCATTGCTACCATTTTTTTATTTATTTTTCCATCTATACAATATTGTGTCTTGAACCAACCCACCAATTTCTTTTCACCCCTGCTTGAATTACAACTTTGGCAACAAATGACTATATCTGACTCCTTCAATCCTTTTTTCCAATAAAAAGGTCCATCAAAATTCAGATGTTCAATGGTCGCCTTGTCTTTTGGAGATCCTATTGTATGCAGATATTCTTTCATTTTCTTTCTACAATACACACAAACCCTATCTCTTGCCCTAATAGATTTTTCGACTTCCGTCGGTATGCCAAATTTGTTTGCCATAAAGTTTTTGTTAGTTAGTAATAGAAACTGACCGATTATAGTTTAGAGTATGGCAAGTAGCATTCAAAATTTCAAGCAATCGTCCGCTTCCTTCCCCCAAAAAGCTCGGCATATGTGTTTTGAAAACGCTCAAAATTGATTTTTCTTCCGGCGTCAGCCGGAAGAAAAATCAATTTTGGCGAGTCATAAAACGCGCTGGGTTTTATGACGTTTTTCAAAACAACCCCGCCGAGCAACTACTCATATTCATACATCACCATCTGCGACTCAATCTGCTTCATGGTCTCAAGCACCACCGACACCACGATCAAAAGCGAAGTGCCTCCGATGGTAAATGCGGTAATGGAAAAGACGCTTTGCACCACCAGCGGCAAAACCGCAATCACGCCCAAAAAAACCGCTCCCGCAAGCGTGACGCGGTTCAAAATCGCGTACAAATACTCGGCCGTGGGCCTGCCCGGACGGATTCCCATAATAAATCCGCCCTGCTTCTGCACATTGTCGGCAATTGCCTGCGGGTCAAAAGTAACCGCCGTATAAAAATAAGTGAATACGAACACCAGAATAAAATACAGTACCCCGTACACAATCCGGTTGTTAAACATCTGAATCAGAAATTGCGAGATTGCCTGCAGCGCCGGATTTTGCGCGCCGGCAAGAAAACTTCCGATAAGCCCGGGAAACAAAATAATGGAAACCGCAAAAATAATCGGAATGACTCCGGCCTGATTAATTCGCAGCGGCAAATAAGTTGATGTGCCGCCGTACACTTTGTTGCCGCGCACACGCTTGGCGTAAGAAATCGGAACATTCCGCTGTGCTTCGGAAATCAGCACCACGCCTCCGATGACAATAACGGCAACCGCAAAAAAAGCAACATACAAAGGAATCTGCGACGGGTCAAAGGTAAACAGCGCCTGGCCCGCGTCCACCGGCAGGCGCGCCACAATACCCGCAAAAATCAAAAGTGAGATGCCGTTGCCGATTCCCTTTTCGGAAACCAACTCCCCGAGCCACATCAAAAGCACTGTGCCCGCAGTAACAATAATCAAGTTTGTCGCAAACCCGAACAAAGACAAATGACCAATAACTTCACGGCGCTGTAAAATTACGAGTAAACCGTATCCCTGCAAAAACGCAAGCGGTACCGCAAGCAAACGGGAGTATTGATTGACGCGCTCTCTGCCTGCCTCGCCCTCTTCCTGCTGCATTTCTTTCAGGCGCGGGAAAATCATGCCCAAAAGCTGCATAATGATGGATGCCGTAATGTAGGGGCCCACACCGAGCATCGCAATGGAAAGATTGCCAAGCACGCCTCCGGAAAATACGTCCAAAAGCCCGAAAAATTGATTAGACGCAAGAAACGATTTTAGCCGCAATGCGTCCACGCCCGGAATCGGAATTGCGGAAATCAACCGGAACACGACTAAAATTCCCAATACGAAAAGTATTTTTTTTCTCAAATCAGGCGTTTTTACAATCTGCAAAAATTTTTCAAACATACATGAGCCGATTATTTTTGATTTGCTCCACGGGCGGTTTTTGAAAACGTCACATCCTTAAACACAAATTTCTTTTTGGTTTCTCCCTTGCCCAAAATTTTTACTGCGGGAATTTTTCCTTTTGCTTTTCGCACGAGTCCTTTTTTTACCAAAACTTCCGGCGTAACCGTATCACCGTCCTGAAACATTTTATCAAGCGCGCCTAAATTCACAATCGCGGGTCTTACGCGAAACGACTTAAATTTGTATCCGCGTTTTTTCGGGATGCGCTTAATCACATCGCGGATTTCCGGGCGAATTTTGTGGCCCGCGCGCGCTTTCTGCCCCTTGGTGCCCCTTCCCGAAGTCTTGCCTCTTCTGCCGCCGCGGCCCACGCGCTTTGCGTGGCGTATTTTTGTTTTTCTTTTTATGGTGTGCAGCTGCATTTTTTTATGCTCTTAATTTTTTTAATCCCTCCATCGCGGCAAGCGCATTGTTTAATTTATTCGGCGTGCGGGAAAGAATTTTTGAAGACAAATTCTGAATGCCCGCAAGCGAGGCAACCACCCGCACCGGCCCGCCCGCAATAATGCCCGATCCCGGAGGCGCGGGACGCAAAAGAACTCGCGCCGCGGAAAATTTTGCTTCAACATCGTGCGGAATGCTTCCAAATTTTGAAATCGGAACGATAACGATCCGTTTCCTTGCTTTTGCGGTCGCCTTTTCAATGGCAACCGTCACATCGCCTCCTTTTGCAACGCCCACACCGACTTTGCCTTTTCGATTGCCGATCACGACCGTTGCGCGGAAACTAAAACGCCGCCCGCCCGCAACCACGCGGGCAACGCGCCGAATGTCCAAAACCTTCTGGTCGTATTCGGACTTTTCCCTTGGCTTATGAAATTTTCTGTTTTCTCGTGGCATAATCGCTGATGCTCAAAGTCAAAATGCAAAATGCAAAACTCAAAATGAATGAAGGAATTCCTGAAATTGTCCCGACCGCCCGCGGACAATTTCAGGAATTCTTTACCGTACTTTTGACTTTTGATTTTTGGCTTTTGAATTTATTAAAACGGCACAAACGGATTTGCTCTGCCCGGGGTTGTTGTTGCGCGCAAAGGAACCGGAAGCGGCGTTAATGCCTTAAACAGCGGATTGGCAAACAGCGTAAGGTCTGGCGCCAAACTTTCCACTTTTGCGTAATCTCCCAAATCCATCGTTTGCATGCCGCCGTTTCCTTCAGAAACAACGGGTTGGGATTGCGAATAGGTGTACCAAAAATAACCCGCAAGCCCGAGCGCTACGATAAAAATAACGGTAAGCAAATTTTGTCGGCTCATACTGATGAGCGCCGAAGTTTCTTTAAAAAAGAAACCGGGCGCGCGTTACTTCGCCAAATAATACGTGTTTGCCTTTATTGAAAAATCGTAAATTTGATTGCGCCCGCCCCCAGAAAACGTAATTTCAGTAATGTCGATAATGCGGGCTGACAATTGAATGTCGTTTAAAAATTTCAGAAATGATTCGTACGATCCGGAAACGGAAAAATGGAATTGAAGCGTCTGATACGGCACCGTTTGTTTCGGGGAAACGCCGGCCGGAACCGGGGCAGATTTTGAAGCGGCCGCCTGTGCCGTAAAATCAATGTTTTTCAGCGCCATGTTATTTTGCGAAGCAAGAGCGCCGATGCCAACCAAAAGTTTTCTGATGCCGGGACCCGAAGGAACAACCTCGTTAAGTTTATCGGAATCGCTTGCGGAAATGGAGCCGTAATCTTCCTGCAGGCGGTCGCGGCTTTTAATAATAAAGTTTAATTTGTCGATCGCCGTATTTTGATTTGCCAGCGCATCGCGCAAATTCGTTATCGAGGCGTACGACGGCCATACCAAAAATACGAGCATGCCGATGCCGAACGCGAGAAAAAATATGGCTGCGGTAAATCGGGACATACGATAAAAAAATCAAAATGCAAAATGCAAAATGCAAAATTTTGGTTTGAAAATTTTTCCAAAGAAAAATTTTCTTTCATTCATTTTGACTTTTGATTTTTGCATGTTTACGATGCCGGCGCGTTGCTCTTCAGCAACAAACTTGGTTTAAACACGATAGTAATCTTAAAACTGACCAATCCGTTTGGGTCAAGCGACAAACCTCCAAAATCAACGGTTTCAAAATCAGGCAAACTTTCAAACAGCCCGATCTGATCGGCAAGCGCGGCGTAACTTGCCGCCTGCGCGGAAAGCGCAATCTGCCGAGTGTCCGCGCTGTACGAAAACGAACCGAATGAAACATTGGGAAGCGTATTCTTGCTTAACAACGCAAACACGTTCAACGGCATCACATGCTTATCAATCAAATCTTTGGCGCTTACGATTTTATCGTGAAGATCAACAATGGGCCTAATCAAATCCGGAGTCAGACTTCGTGATTTTTTACCAACTTCCGCGGAAAGGTCAGCCAACTGCCGATCAAGGGTTTTCTGGTAAATAAACAGCCCGCCGTACGAAAGGATGCCTGCGACAAATACCGTTATCGCAACGTAAAACAACGCATCGCCTCCTTGCGTGCGAAAAGTCGGCATTACCGAACGATGATTCAACCCAATTAAATTTTCCGATGAATCGGCCATAATCGCTGACGCTCAAATGCAAAATGCAAAAGTCAAAATGCAAAATTTTGGATTGAAAATTTTTCTGAAAAAAATTTTCTTTCGTTCATTTTGAATTTTGAGATTTGAACTTTGAATTTATCTCGAACTAATCGCCCGCAAGGCAAGGCCGGCCGCCACCGAAAACGCGGGACCGATGTCTTTTAAAATCGGCTGCATAAACGCGGGATACACCACCCGGCTGAACGGATTTGCTTTTACGGTTTCCACGCCAAACGTTTGCGCCGTATAATCAACCAAGCCGTATAAATTTGCCCCGCCTCCGGCAAGAATAATCCGTTCGATTTTTTTGTTGTGGCTGCGCGTATAGGTCGCCATGGCGCGCAACGCTTCCTGAAAAATGGAATCAATAATGGGCGTAATAATATCCGCAATTTCTTTTTCTTCCGGCTTGTTGGACAGGCCGACATTCCGCTTAAACGCATCAGCGCGCTCCGGCGTTATTGACAACCCCTGCGCAAGCACACGCGTAATTTCGGCGGACCCGCTGTCAATGTTGTGGCTTAAACGGAGCACGCCGTCAACAATCACCATCGTGGTTGAAGGAGCGCCGATATTAATAATCATCGTAACCGCCTTGTCCCTGCCGACGAGAGAGCGCGCCAAACTGAAACTGTCAACTTCAAGCGCCTGGATGTCAAGATGCGACAGTTCCGCGACCCGTTTGAATTTGTTAATCACGTCGTTCGGCACCGCAACCAAAAGCACTCGCACCCGTTCCTGGTCTTTCTCGTCAATGATTTCCCAGTCAATGGAAACCTCGGAAAGCGAAACCGGAATGTATTTTTTTGCCTCAAACGGAATCGCGGACTGAATGTCTTCAAGCTTCAGGCGCGGAAGGTCAAACAAGGTGATAAACGCCGAAGTTGCCGGAATTGAAAAATTTGCCGCAGCAGTTCCTACATTTGATTCTTTCAACACATCGGTTACCGCTTCGGCAATTTCACTGTCCAGATACCGCAAAACCCCTCCGCCTAAACCTCCGCCGTGTTTAAAATACCCTGCGGTTTTTAATTCTCCGTATGTTTCAAGCCCCGCGCGGTCTTTTTCTTTCTTTAATTCTAACACCTTTATGGACGAGCCGCCAATGTCAATGCCAACAAAACTTGAAACCGGCTTCATGAATTTCAAGTCCAAATCGGGCAAGGTGAATTTTTTGAGAAAAGGGATATTGACCAAACCAAACCATATAAGTTATCAACTGGAATATATACGATATTATACCATAAAGCAGAAACCGGCGCTTTAAGGTTATCCACACAAGCGCTTAGTATGCAAAAAACGGCTTTTCAAACAATCAAAAAAATCCTATTAGATCTTTTGTTTCCGATTTATTGCGTAGGATGCGGCGCAAGCGGCGTACATCTTTGCAAAAAATGCGCCGAAATACTGCAACAAAGCGCGATAACGCCAAGTTGCGTTATTTGCTCGCTTCGCAATTTTTCCGGAAACACCTGTAAAACCTGCCAAAAATACACGCACATTAAAAAATGGCTGTGGTGTTTTAATTACAAAAATCCAGCGATACGAAGCGCATTGCATCGTTATAAATACAAACGGATTCAAACACTGGGAATCGCATTAAGCGAACTTGTGCAAAATGTTCTTATTAGCCAGGAAATTCGCCTGCCAAAAAACATATTGGTGGCTCCGATTCCGCTTTCCCGCGCCAAAGAACGGGAACGGGGATTTAACCAGGCGCTTCCAATTGCCAAAACAATCGCCGATATGTTTCGGGCAACGCTCATAACGGACGCGCTGGTACGCAAAGTGCACAATCCGCCGCAAGCGCAAATTAACGATTTCAAAAAGCGCCAAAAAAATGTGCAAGGAATTTTTCGCGTGAAAAACCGCGACGCCATCCGCGGAAAAACAATTTTACTCGTTGACGATGTTACGGCTTCCCGTTCAACCCTTGAAGAAGCCGCGTGCGTTCTGCGGACTGCCGGAGCAAAATCAGTGTGGGCGTTTGTTATTGCGAAAGGGTAGGCTCGGAAACCGTTTTTCGAAACCATCAGAAAATCCCAGCGAGATTTTCTGATTCACGCGCCATTGTCTTTTTCTGTCAAGGCAAAATGCCGTTGACAGAACCGTGCAAAAGACACTGGCGAGTGTTTCAAAAAACGGTTTGCCTCGCCGAAAAACAAAAATGAAGGACTGGAAATAATTGAAAAATCTGATATTATTGATGAGTATGGAGGCGTGGCTGAGCTGGCTAAACGCAAAAGTCTTTACGCTTAACGGATGCCTCAAAAAAAATGAATGTCCAAAACGGAGAGGTGGCTGAGTGGGTTCGAAGCAAACTGTTTTGCTTCGAACGAGTGCCACTTTATTTGTACTCAAAGCGGAGGCGTGGCTGAGCGGTTGAAAGCGGCACCGTGCTAAGGTGTTAGAGGGGAAACCCTCTCAGAGGTTCGAATCCTCTCGCCTCCGCTTTGAGTATTCTACGCACCCTGGGTTTTTGCGAATCAAAGGAGCAAAAACAAAGCGGCGCCGTGCTAAGGTGTTAAAGGAGCAATCCCTTCGTGGGTTCAAATCCCACCCTCTCCGTTTTGGGCGGTCAAAAATGCGTCCCGGGTTTCTGAAACATAAAATCTTTGTATTTCAAAAACAAAACGGCACCGTGCTAAGGTGTTAGAGGGGAAACCCTCTCAGAGGTTCGAATCCTCTCGCCTCCGTTTATAAAAATCCCGCGGATGCGGGATTTTTATTTTTTGCTTGACTGCGGGGCTGATTTTAAGTTACTTGTGTCTCGATGAGTTGCTTTGAAAAATAAATGGGGGGGGATCGATGGTATACGACAAACTTGTCCGGGATAACATTCCGGAAATCATCAGACAAAACGGAGGCAAGCCAAAAACAAGAATCGCCGCGCCGGAAGAATTCTGGCAAAAGTTAAAAGAAAAACTGCGGGAAGAAGTAACGGAATTTCTTGAAACGGAAAATATTGAAGAACTCGCGGACATTCTTGAGGTGATTGACGCCGTATGCGCGTTCCGGCAATTTGACCGCAATGAACTCTCGTGCGTAAAAACACAAAAAGCAAAACAGCGCGGCACATTCATCAAGCGAATCATTTTGATTGAATCATAGCCAAAGACAAACGGAGGGCCTACATGAAAACCGAATGCGCTTTCTGCGACCGAACCCAGTTTGAAGAACGGCTTATTGCCGAAACCAACGAACACTATGTTATTGCCACTTTGGGTCAAATAACCGGTGGGTATGTCCTGATAATCCCCAAAGAACATATTTCTTGTTTTGGCGCGTTTGCTAACAGTCAAGCGGAGTCAATGTGGGTGATGGTTCGCATGGTTTTTCAGGCGCTTTCAATGGAATATTTGCGTAACACCGGGACACCTTCTTTTTGTCCCATAACCATGTTTGAGCACGGTATCGTGGGACAGTCCGTTAAACATGCGCATCTCCATATTTTGCCGGCCGCCGTTGATCTTACTCCTAAGATACGCGCGGATTTCCCAACAGCCAAAATAGAAGAACTGCAATGGGGCGAACTTTTTTTGGTACTTTACAGAAAACATCCGCAACCGTATCTTTTTTGGGTTACTCCGAGCAACGGGCCAACGGTGTGCTGGAATCCTCCTGCGCCGCTTCAGTATCTTCGTACCGTTGCCGCGGAACTGCTCGGCAGGCCGGAGCGCGCCAACTGGCGAAATATGAATCCTGAACTTGATAAACGGCTGTGGCAAGAAACGGTCAGACGGCTTAAGCCGTACTTCCAGTCAATACGGCCAAGGTGGTAACAAAGATAACCGCGCGGCAATCAGGCCCGCGGTTTTTTTAATTTTTAAAATCCGGATTATGCCACACATTCGTATAATGCAACAGGTTGACTAATCGTTGCGCGCACCCATACTAAAATCAGTTTTGTTGACAACCAAAAAAGGAGAAACCTGTGGCAAAAAAAACGCCTCCAAAAGAGACGACAAAAATAAAAGCCGATGTTACCGAAGAGAAAAAAGAAGAAAAGCAAACGATAAAAGACCCGAACATCGAACGAAAGTTACTTCAGGAATTACAAAAGCAATCCCCGTATCCGCAAGCGCTGATTACCAAAAAACTCGGCATCAGCACAAACGATTTGTGGAAAATTGCCGCGGAAATGGGACGCAAAATGGGCATTCAGATTTCCGTTGATAAAGAACGGGAACTCCTTTATCTCATTAAAGAAGGCGATGAGCCGAACGAAACGATTCCCATTATCGAGGCGCGCGGCAAATACCTTATCGGAGTAATTTCAAATCTCCGTCTGGGCGATACCTACCAGCAGCTCTCCATGGCAAAAAGCATCATGGCGTATTGCGAAAAAATAGGAATTGATTTTATGATTTTT
>JAGXAD010000159.1 GCA_018971745.1 Patescibacteria group bacterium | reverse complement strand
CCAAGAAAAACGAATATTTCAAAAAAGACGATGAGACGCTTACCGGTGACGATGTGCGCGAAGGCCTGACCGCGGTGATTTCCATAAAACTTCCGGAGCCGCAGTTTGAAGGCCAGACTAAAGCAAAATTAGGAACGCCGGACGCGCGGACCGCGGTTGAGGCCGTAATGAACGAGTCAATGGATGAGTTTCTTGAAAAAAATCCGAATGACGCAAAAGAAATTATCGGCAAAGCCCTGCTTGCGCAAAAAGCCCGCAAAGCTGCAAAAGCCGCCAAAGACACGGTGCTTCGCAAGGGCGCTTTGGAAGGATTGATGCTTCCGGGAAAATTGGCTGATTGCCAATCGCGAAATCCTGAAGAGTCGGAATTGTTTTTGGTTGAGGGCGACTCGGCAGGCGGCTCGGCAAAACTCGCGCGCGACCGAAGAAATCAGGCGATCCTTCCGCTTCGCGGAAAAATTTTGAATGTTGAAAAAGCGCGGCTTGATAAAATGCTTGCGTCAAAAGAGGTTCGCTCTCTTATTATCGCGCTTGGCACGGCGATTGGCGATGATTTTAACATTGAGAATGCGCGGTATCACCGGATTGTGATTATGACCGATGCGGATGTTGACGGCTCGCACATTCGGACTTTGTTGCTTACGCTTTTTTACCGTTATTTTCCCGCGTTGATTGACAAGGGATATGTGTACATCGCGGAGCCGCCGCTGTATCGAGTTCAGTCGGGCAAAGAATTTCGTTACGCATTTAATGAGACCGATAAAGAGAAATACGTGGCGGAATTGGAAAAAATCAAAAATCAAAAATCAAAAATCAAAAATACAGATAAAAAATTAAAAATTGATGAAACGGAAGGCGGCGAAGAAGAGCGGGAGGGAGGCGAGAAAATAAAAGGCATTAACATCCAGCGCTATAAAGGCTTGGGCGAGATGAATCCCGACCAGTTGTGGGAGACAACCATGAGTCCGCAAACTAGAGTGATGCGTCAAGTTAAGGTGCATGACGCGTCCGAAGCAAACAAAATTTTTGACGTCTTAATGGGCGATGAAGTTCTCCCGAGAAAGAAGTTTATACAGACCCATGCAAAGCTTGTGAAAAATCTTGATATTTAATGTCTCTTTTTATCTCAGAGTTTTTAGAAAATAACCCAGCACCAATTTTTTATCGGAGTTCCTATTACAACCGATGTAAGCCGCAGGCGTTTCCGCGCGAAGAATTTTTGCTTGAGAAAAATTTCTGTTCGAAATTTGGTGCTGGGCAGACTCATGCAAAACTCGTAAAAAAGAGACCGGATTTTTTCGGTCTCACTTCTTTTTTTTGGAACACTTGCATTGCGGGGCGTATGTGGTGGTTTCGGTCCAAACCGCATCGGGGTGGCGTTGAGCCGTATCATTTTGTTGAACAGGCCTGCCTCCCATTCTTCCAAGCCGCGTTTCCTGCATTATATGATGAAGCAGGTTGAGCGCATCCAGAACAATTTTTTCCTCGTTCGTCTTTGACCAGTTCGTCATTTCTTGAAATCGTTTTTCCGCGTCTCCTTTGAGTTTCAATTTCAGTTTTATCATACTCATTCCTCCTGTATTTGAGTTGTATGGGAAAGAACAAATTTACCCCCTTGCATTATTATGGGTAGCATAGTATACTGAATAAGTAAAGAGGCCTTGGGGCCTTTTAAAAAAGAGTTAAATCAGTTGATAAGTTTGGAAGTTTATTCAGGTAACGGGTAATTGTATGAATATAATACAAAAATTGCTTAATTT
>JAGXAD010000019.1 GCA_018971745.1 Patescibacteria group bacterium | reverse complement strand
CTTCACAACTTCTTCTTTTTCTTTTGCGAGCCGTTTGCGCTGGCTTGTGCCGAAGCGGTGCTGTTCGTCAATGACGACAAAACCGAGCGATTTGAATTTTACTTTGTTCTGAATCAACGCGTGCGTGCCGATGATGATTTGGATTTCTCCGGACGCGAGTTGTTTGAGCAATGCGGCTTTGGAAAGATCGGCGGTTTTTTTATAGGAAATTTTTGACGGAAATTTTTGCGATTCCGATGAAGTGAGCAGGCCGATTGATACGCGAAACGGCTCAAGCCGCTTGATGAATTCTTGAAAGTGCTGTCGCGCAAGAATTTCGGTCGGCGCCATAAACGCGGTCTGCAATTTTTTTTTTGCGGCCAGCAGGGCAACAGCTGAGGCCACAATGGTTTTGCCGGAGCCCACGTCGCCTTCAAGAAGCCGCGCCATGGGAGTTGGTTTTTTTACATCCTCAAGAATTTGCCAGATGACGCGCCGCTGGGCGCCGGTGAGTTTGAACGGAAGCGATTCTACGAATCGTTTCATAAGCGCCAAGTCCGGCATAATCGCGTTTGCTTTGGTTTCTTTTTGAAGATGCCGCTCGAGATGTCGATCAAGCTGAATTAGAAAAATTTCTTCAAACGAAAATCTTTTTTTTGCGATTTCAAACTCAATCGGTTTTTTCGGGAAGTGAAGCGACCACAATGCTTGTTTCAGATGAGGCAGGTGGTATTTTTTAAGGATGGGTTCGGGAATGACATCGGGCCAATCGTTTATCTCTTCTAAAATTTTTCTGATGTGATACCGGAGCCACTGCGAAGAAATCGCGTAGGTCTCGGAATAGATTGGAAGGAGTCCGGTTCCGGGAAATGCGTTATCGGCGGCGCCCCACATCGGATTTGAAAAATAAATATTTTTTTTGTCGTATTGCACTCTGCCCGAGCATTGTATGCGCACGCCGGGCTTAATGATGTTTGCAATGTAGGGTTGGCCGAACCAGATAATTTTTATTGAGCCGGTATCGTCGCGGATAACGGCTTCGGCAAGATTCATTTTTTTGCGCCATGTTTTTTGCGCTTCAATCCTCGTAACTTCGCCGATGATTGACGCGTTTTCGCCGATGGCTAAATCGCTGATTTTTTTTAAGCCCGCGAATTTTTCGTGCCGCGCTGGCGCATACAGCAAAAGGTCGCGCACGCTCAAAAGCCCGAGTTTTTTCAGCGCGGATTTTTTTTGCGGCGTAAGGCGGATTATGTTTTCCAAGGGTATGTTAAAATCCATAACACTATTATTACTCAATATATTTGCAATGTACAATGATTTATGAGATAATTTTTCGGTAGCGCGAATTCAGCCGCTTTTGCCCAAGTAGCTCAGACGGCAGAGCAACTCCATGGTAAGGAGTAGGTCCGCGGTTCGATTCCGCGCTTGGGCTTTCTATCAATTATAAAGAAAATCAAATATCAAAAATCAAAATGAACGAAAGAAAGAAAATTTTTCATTTTGAGTTTTGAATTTGTTCATAATTTATGAGCCAGGAAAATTTAATTAAATTCAGATGCACGGTGTGCAAACGCGCCAATTATTTCAGCCAGAAAAACAAGAAAACGGTTGAGAAAAAAATTGAGCTGAAAAAATACTGCAATTGGTGCAAAAAACATACGCCGCACAAGGAAGCAAAGAAGTTGACCGAGTAATTCAGTTGTTGCGAAGCCATTGTTTGCACCAATTGCGTGAAGGGGGTCGGGGAAACGGGAGTTTCTCCGCGGTGGAAACATTAAAACCGCAAGGTTTTAAGGAGCGCGGGCGAGTCCACCCGGTTGAGCCCGCGCGACGCAATTGCGTGCAAAAAGCATACGCCGCACAAGGAAGCAAAGAAATTGACCGAGTAAACGCGCAAACATTTTGTGTGAGCAAAATGTTGGGGGCATGGTTCAGTGGTAGAATGTTTGTCTCCAAAACAAACGACCAAGGTTCGATTCCTTGTGCCCCCGCCTTCGCCTCGCCATAGCTCGGCTTCGGCGGGCAAAGCCCGAAGTTAAAAAGGAAACAGCTTATCAGCTGTTTCCTTTTTATTTTATGTTGCTTCTTTTTAATTTTATTGGTACGAATAAGGCAATCGCATAAGTTGTTTGACAAAGGGAGTTGGGAACGATGATGAGGCAGACGCCAGTGCCGCAGTTATTTGTGTTTGATTTAGACGATACCTTGATGCAGACCACGATTGATTATGCCCGCGCGCGTGATGCTTTGCTTCGTTTTGCGTTTGAAGTTTTTTGCTCGAAAGATTCCCGTTCACTTGATGAAATAAATGATGCAATGATTCTGGAATTCCGGGAACTTGACCGCACGCGCTCTCAAACGCTCGACAACGGCTTCATACGGTTCCCGGGCACTTGCGCGGAATATTACCGGATACTGGCGGCGCGGTACCAAATGGCACACGACCCGTTGATTGAGCAGAAATTTTTGGCGCTCGGATACGAAGTGTTTAATCCTAGCCACTGGGCAGAGCGGGGATTGATAGACGACGCGCGTGAATTACTCACAAAGTTGAAGCAAGACGGGCATCATTTGATGCTTTGTACGCGGGGCGATGAAACGGTGCAGACAATGAAAATAAAAGTATTGGGTCTTGAAGAATTTTTTGAGGACCCGGACATTTTCATTGTTGAAAAAAAGACCGAAGAACGATTTCAGAGAATGATGGCAAAATTCCGCATGCAGCACGCTTTGATTTCCGAATACCCAACTTGCTGGTCAATCGGCGATTGGTACGATGCGGACATTGCGCCGGCGCTTGGCGCCGGTTTCAAGGGTTTGCTGATTCAACGCGATGAGCAATATCAAAATCCGATTTTAGAAAAAAGCGAAATCAAAATTGACCGCTCGCGCGTTACGATTGTCCGCGATGTTTCGAAAATCACAACTTTGTATCAGGGAGGGAGATTGAAATAATGGCGCGAGAAATCACGCAGGAAGAATTCAGAAAAATGTTACCCTTGATTTGTGATGCGGAAACAAGCGCTGATCCTGATGGGTGGACGCCGGAAAATCCGGTGTGGGGTCATTGCGCAGTGGTTTCGCTTCTGGCGCAGGATTTTTTCGGCGGCACCCTATTGCGCGCTTCATTGAAAGAAACTCTTTTTAAGGCGGCTGGTTCTCACTATTGGAATAAACTCGAGGACGGAACAGAAGTAGATTTTACGGCGCCGCAATTCGGCAATCAATATCCGGTAAACTTATCATCTGAAACCAGAGAGCGTGCGCATGTGCTTTTGCATCCGCAAACAAAGCGGCGTTATGAATTGCTTGCGCTTCGTGTGAGAAAGACATTAAACGAATTGAGGCGGCAATCATAGCCGCCTTTTTTGTTTGGCTGGTTTTTTCTTGTTTTCTTCAGAACATTTTCTTATTCGCGCGAATAAGAAAATGGGAAAATGAAAAAATTGCGTTTTTTGCCGAAGTGTGGAACAAATTGGATGTTGATCGTTGAAATTAAAGTCAAAATAAAAAAGGAATAATACATGGCTGAAAAGAAAAATTCCGGTGCGGGACAAACTACTTATTCACTGTTTGAGTTTGTGCGCGCGTTTTTTGCGTATGCCGCCGCGCACGGCGTAAAAAGTTTTCCTTCGTTTGATTCTCCGTTATGGCACCGGTGGTTATATCGGCTTTCTAAAAAAACAAACTTGGTTCGCGGATTAGAGCCGGATAAGTTTGATTGCGGCGGGCCGTATCCGAAACTGTCTCAATGGCATGAAGTTGTTCCAAGAATCAGGTTTTTATTTCAAGAACGGTTGTCTGACGGGCGTATCGTGATGTTTGACGATGAAATCAAGCGCGCAAAAAGATTTGTTAATCTGTTAAGCCATGATCGGTACGGCCTTGCGCATTTCGGGTACGCGCAAGCAAATTGCGTCAGCGGATTTTTTGAAAAAGAAAATGTTGTGCCGGTGCAAACTGAAAAGCAATTTAGAGTCTGCATAGCGGTTGCCGTGTTTATTGCAAACGAAGAAGGAAAATTATTGATGGTGCGTTGCGCCGATGGAGACAACGGCGGCGGCAAGTGGGGATTCCCCGCAGGCAGCATGGACGCGCACGAAGATCCGTTGATGGCGGCGGTGCGGGAAGCAAAAGAAGAAACCGGATTTGATGTTGTGTTGGTTGATTTACTTCGCGTGTTAACGATTGACCGTGGTGACGATGTTTCGGGATTGGCATTTACTTTTCGGGCGCGCATTGTCGGTGGCGAGATGTCGCTTCCGCAGGATGAAATTTTCGATTGCCGATATTTTTCACCCAATGAAATAGCGGCAATGCTTGAGCGCGGCGAAATTTACAAGCCGGAATACAACATCGCGAATTTGAAAAATTGGCTTGAGGATCGTTCGTATCCACTTGAAATCATTCAGCCGCTGATTCGCTAAATTCGTGCCGATGGCAATGCACCATCGGTTTTTTGTTTGCGGGGCGGCTTCGGGTGCGGTATAATGATGAAATCATGCTTGATGAACTGAAAAAAATTGAACAATCAGCGCGGGAAAAACTTGCGAATATGGGCGACATTGACGCGACCGAGGTTTTGAAAATTCAATTTTTAGGCCGCAAGGGAGCGCTTTCTTTGATGCTTCGCGCGATTAAAAACTTGCCGGAACAAGAACGGATAAAAACGGGGAGCGCGGCAAACCGCTTGCGCCAGGAATTGGAAGCGGCGTTTGACAAAAAACTTGCGGAGCTTAAAAAAACAAATCACGAGTCGGTTTTGCAACGGGAATGGATTGATGTAACGCGTCCGGGCGTCAAAACTCCTCGTGGGCATCTGCACCCGCTGACCTTGGTGCGCCGCGATGCGGAGGCAATTTTTCATTCCATGGGATTTGTCACGGTTGAGGGGCCGGAAGTGGAAAGCGAGCGTTATAATTTTGACGCTTTGAACATTCCGGCCAATCATCCGGCGCGCGACATGTGGGACACATTTTGGTTGCGGAGCAACCAAAAAAGTCAAAAGTCAAAAGTCAAAAGTCAAAATGACGGAAGGTTATTATTGCGGACCCACACGAGCCCGGTGCAAATCCGATACATGGAAACGCACGAGCCGCCGTTTCGGATTATTGCGCCCGGCAGAGTATTTCGGTACGAGGCAACGGACGCGTCGCATGAAATCCAGTTTTATCAGCTTGAGGGCTTGATGGTTGACAGGCATGTGTCAATCGCAAATTTCAAATTTGTGATTCAGGAATTTTTGCGGCGGTTGTTCAGAAAACAAAATCTGGAAATCCGTTTGCGCCCGAGTTATTTTCCGTTCGTTGAGCCCGGGTTTGAAGTTGATGTGGCATGCATCGTCTGCAACCAAAAAGGATGTTCGGTGTGCAAGCGCTCAGGGTGGCTTGAAATGATGGGTGCGGGCATGGTGCATCAGAAAGTGTTTGCGGCGGTTGGGTATGTGCCGGCTGAGTGGACCGGATTTGCCTTCGGCATCGGACTTGACCGCGTTGTCATGATGAAATACAACATTCCGGACATTCGTTTGTTTCATTCCGGCGACTTAAGATTTTTAAAACAGTTTTAAAAATATGGAAGGCCACAAAACAAAAGAAACGGAAGTTCCGCCGGTGCCTCTGTCGCAAAATGAGAAATGGCGCGCGTATCGGGAGAAGACCGACAAGCAGGACGGGTATTACGCCCTGTATCAGGAATTTTGGAATGAGCGTCGCATGGCCGAAAGAAAATGGGCGCAAAACGATCCGTATGATCCGTACTGGTTGGAAATTAACCCTGATGACCTTACGAACGAGGACTTCTTCTATTATATGATGATAAAATCCGAGAAAATTCAGGGTGAGGAGGCAAAGGAAATGCTTCATAATGAATATTGGCCCCGCGTTGAAAAGTACTTGAACGCGGAAGCCGCAGCAGCCGAAAAACGGGCAAAAAGCAATGACGAGCCGTTTAACCGGCAAACATGCGACGAGCAAAACAGCAGATATAATTTTTATCACTGGCTTTTGAAAATGGCTGGGCAAAAAGCGGTTTCCGCGGCGGCCGGTCAACAACGCAAGTAAATGAAATTTTCATACAATTGGTTAAAAGAATTGGCGAAGTTTAAAGAGTCCCCGAAAAACCTTGCGGAGCTTTTGACGATGCACGCGTTTGAAGTTGAATCGGTCGCAAAAGCCGGAAATGATTTTTGTTTGGACATTGCGGTGCAGAAATCAAACCGGGCAGCCGATTGCGCCGGGCATATCGGAGTGGCGCAAGAGATAATCGCGATTAAAAATTTAAAAGTCAAAATTCAAAACGCAAAATCACAAATCAAAATTAAAAATGGCGATAAAAAATTATTAACGGTAACAATAGAGAATAAAGACGATTGCAGAAGATATATCGGGGTCGTTATGAATGGCGTGGTGGTGAAAGAATCTCCGCAATGGCTTCGGGAACGGCTTGAAACATGCGGCATGCAATCAATCAACAATCTGGTTGATGCGGCAAATTATGTGATGCTGGAAACGGGCCAGCCCTTGCATATTTTTGATTACGACGCGCTTGAAGGCAGGCGGATTGCGGTTCGGCGCGCCCGTAAAAATGAATTTTTAAAAACGCTTGATAACCAAAAATTGGAACTCTCGCCTGACGCATTGGTGATTGCTGACGCAAAAAATCCGATTGCGCTTGCGGGCATTAAGGGTGGTTTTGATTCCGGTGTTTCCAAAAAAACAAAAACAATTGTTCTGGAGGCGGCAAATTTTGATCCGGCATTGATTCGCAGCGCCTCGCGCCTGTTTAATTTAAAAACCGACGCGTCATTTCGATTTGAACATAATCTTGATCCGAATTTGGCCGAAGTTGCGTCAATGCGATTGGTTGAATTGGTGCGGCAGGTTGCCGGCGGAGAGGTGATTGGCATGACGGATATATATCCTCAAAAAATTTTGCCGCAAAAAATTTTTCTTTCGCGCGCGTACGCGGAGAATTTGATTGGCTGCGAACTGCCCGCACGCCGCATTGAAGATTTACTGAAGCGCCTTGGATTTATTGTAACGCAGAAAAAGAAAGACGGATGGATTGCGGAAGTGCCGACAATTCGCCGCGATGTTTCATCAACCGAAGATATTATTGAAGAAATTGCTCGGCTTTACGGATACAAACACATTGCCATGCGCGCTCCGGAAACGCTTTTGTTTCCCGCAGAACCAAACGACGAATTGTTATGGGAAGACAAAGTTCGCGATTTTTTCAAAGGCGCCGGATTCAGCGAAGCATATACCTATATTTTTACCGGTGAGAAAGAAATTCGCGATTTTGAAGATGCCGCATCCGGCTATGTTGAGCTTGAAAATCCGACGAGTCCGGAAACGCGTTATTTGGTAAAGCATTCAATTTTCAAATATGCGCGAGCTCTTGCAGAAAATTTGCGCCATACGGATGAGGCGCGTTTGTTTGCCGTCACAAAAGATTTTGAATGGCGCATGAACAAGATTGAAGAACGGAAAGAATTGATTGCCGCGTTTGGCAAAAAAGGCAAAAGTGCATCCGATATTTTTTTGGAACTAAAAGGCGTTGCGGAAAATTTGCTTTCCGCGCTTGGCGTTTCTGATTTTTGGTTTGACGACGCTCCAAATTCCAGATTCCAGATTCAAGATTCAAGATTCTATCATCCGTACCGCCGGGCTGAAATCAAAATTGGAGATGACGCAATCGGAATTATCGGCGAGATTCATCCTGCGATTGCCCAAACCATAAAATTAAAATCGCGCGCCGTTTTTTTACACATTGATTTTGGGAAGTTGTGGCACAAAGCGGAAAGCGAGCATGAGTACCGTCCGATTTCAAAATATCCGGCTGCAGTGCGCGACATAGCGCTTCTGGTGCCTCGCGGAGAAAAAATTGAAAAAATCCAGAATGTTATTGAAACATCCGGCGGCGATTTGTTGCAGGATGTTGATTTGTTTGATTATTTTGAGGAATTTGACAAGGAAAAAGAAAAAATGAGCGTTGCGTTTCATTTGAGGTTTCAGTCGAATGAGCGTACCCTTCTTGAAAAAGAAGTTGATGTATTAATGAAAAAAATCACCGAAGCCGTCAAAGAAAAACAGTGGGCAGTGAGGGAGTAAAAAATCACAGTAAGGCGATTTTTAGATTTGACAAATTGATCCTATTTGTTATAGTTTCATCAAGAAAATCAGTTCCTTGATTATTTTATATGTACATTTTGCCACAGCAAAAAAAGGCTTTTGTGAGCAAGCAATTTTTTGCTGTGGCAAAGTCAGTAGTGGCGTAGCCCAACAGCGCGCATAAATTTTTCCAAAAGCCAAGTCGGCGTCCGTTTCGTGCGGACAAGGAGGCGGCAAAGGAGAAGCAATGAAGGCAAGCGATTGGAAACCGGTCGGACAATTTGTATCAAAATTACAGGATCTCTATGCCGTTTCGCGCGACACATTCGCGGAAATGGATATTGGCGCCGACATCATTCCGTGGCTCGTGGGCGACGGGAAAAAGCCGTTTGTCGCGAAACTAAAAGAGCTTGGGACGGAGTTCAACGGAGTTTGGCGTGTCCGATTGACCAATGATAAGAATGTAATGTATGTCAACCTCGACGCTCCCCCCAGATTGCCCTTTGATCATGCGGTGATTGGTAGTAACGCCGGCGGTGGCTGGGTAAAAGTAGAGAAGCGCGGGGATAGGCTTTTTGTGGAAGGAAAGCGGGTTGTTCTCTATTTTCCGAATCGGCGAGGCGACGGGGTCGTGGTACCCCGATTTCAGGAAATGTTCTCGAATAAACATCCAGAACATCCGAACCTCCTTGACGCCTTATTTGATTTTCCTCACTTCGTGCCGAAGAACTGGAAATGCAATGCGCGGTCTATCTTTTTTGGGGCAGTGGTTTTTCAGGGGGGTAGCAGTTTAAACCCAATTCTTTATGTTCGGGGTTTTTCCTTTGATGCAGGTGCCGTGGCAGGTGTAGGTGTGTGGTGTTCGGATTACGCTGGGTTTGATAACAAGTGGAGTCCCCATGTGGCAATGGCCGTACGCCAAAATTAAAGTTTTGGATTCAGAACTTTTGTCCGTGTACAAAACATTTGTTTTGAACACGGATTTTTTGTTGCAATGATAGCCGGTTTTTTTCAAACTTTTTT
>JAGXAD010000158.1 GCA_018971745.1 Patescibacteria group bacterium | reverse complement strand
ACGCAAGAGCCGAGCTTCGTAAGGTTGTCTGGCCGACTCGCGAGGAGGCGATTCGTTATACTATTATCGTGATTGCCATTAGCGTCGGCGTTGCGCTTTTTTTGGGCGCCTTCGATTATATCTTTCATTTTATTTTGAACCGATTAATTCCGTAAATAACATAAACAAAATAAAATATGAAAAGTTCAAAAGAATTTTTTGAATCTGACCCGACAAAACGGGAGCGTGAGGCGGTTTCACATCTGCCTCATACTGAAGAATCCCGTGAAGAGGAAGAACGGTTGAATCCGGCGAGGCATGCGGCAAAAAGCAAGGGGTATCGCGGGCCGTATAAAAATATTGAGGATGTTGCGGATGCCCGATTGAATCCGGAAGAAGAACTTATGGCGAAAGAAGCGGAGCTTAGTGACGAGGATTATAAAAAGATTGATGATGAGGCCGAAGAAGAATTGTCTTCGGAGCATCTTCGAGAAGAGGATTATCCGGAATTTCACGGCAGTCAGGAAAAGTGGGAAAAATATTTGCGGTCATTGCCGGACCAGAATTACGCAGCTTTGTTGAGGATGAAAGATTATAGGCGGAAACACGGCGTGGAAATATCCAAAATTTCGGGGGAGCCAGCATCCGTTAAAGATATTCCGGAGGCGTTGTTGAATAAGCCGATTGCGGGCGCATATCGTCATGAAGTTGGGAGGGAGTTGGTATCAAAGACAGATAAAAGAGTATTGGGCAGGGCGGTGCAAGCGCTCGCGCGAAGGCGGGTGAATGTTCAAAAACCGAAAAAACACAGAAAAGGCGGAGTCGGATTAAAACAAATAAAGACCGTATTCGACGAATAATTAAAATTTTTCGTGTAACATATGCCAAAACAAACAGGAGAATTCGGGAAAAATTGGTACGCGGTGCACACTTATTCCGGCTACGAAGACGCGGTAGCGAGAAATTTGCGCCAGCGCATTGAATCCCTCGGCATGGAGGACAAGATTTTTAGCGTGCTCGTGCCCACGGAAAAAAGCATTAAAATCAAAAACGGAAAACGCCGGGTGGTTGAAGAAAAAATTTATCCGGGATATGTGCTCGTTGAGATGGTGGTGACGGACGATTCGTGGTATGTGGTGCGCAATACCCCCCGCGTAACCGGATTTGTCGGGTCCGGCACCACGCCCGCGGCTCTGTCCGAGGAAGAAATGGATGTGCTTCGCAAGCGCATGGGCGTTGAGGAGCCGAAGTTCAAGATTGACGTATCGCAAGGCGATGCGGTAAAAATAACTGACGGGCCGTTCAAGGATTTTGAGGGCAAGGTATCTGATGTGGATGAAGAACGCGGCAAGGTAAAGGTGCTTGTTAATATGTTCGGGCGGAACACGCCGGTTGAACTTGATTTTTTGCAAATTAAGAAGATATAGTTGATCAGTTGCACGGTTTAATTAGTTGAGGAGTTATGGCTACTGGTTTGGAAAATCTGAATATTTATCACATGGCTAAAGTGCTTGAGATGCGAATTCATGAATTAACAAAGATATTTCCAAAAGATGAAAAATATAGAAGCATAGATCAATTGAAGCGGTCTTCGGCGTCGGTAACGAATAATATCGCCGAGTCATATTATAAAAAGTCGGTGAAGGAGAAAAATTATATTTTACGCAATATAGTAATAACTGAAAGCGAAGAAACAAGAAGTAATATTCTTCGTTGCGGAGAGAAAGGGTTTGTTGATAGAAATGTTGCCAACACTATTTCAGATGATTATATTCAGTTGCAGAAAGC
>JAGXAD010000157.1 GCA_018971745.1 Patescibacteria group bacterium | reverse complement strand
CGAGCTTTGCTGAATGGGGGAGTTGTCGTTGTTGCCGACCCAGACGCCTACGGAAAGCGACGGGGTGTACCCGATGGTCCATGCGTCGCGATAATCTTGGGTTGTTCCTGTTTTTGCCGCAACAGAGCGCCCCGGAAAATAAAGAGAAGATAAGGGATGGAATACCGGCTGACGCGCATTATTATCCGACAGCACGTCGTTTATGGTGCGCGCGATTTGCGCGTCTAATACTTGCGCAGATTTGTTTTCTTTTTTTTCAAGCACCGCATTGTTTTGGTCAACTTCAAGAATGACGGTCGCGGGATTTTTAACGCCGTCGTTGGCAAATACCCCGTACGCCGAAACCATGTCAAGCAGCTTTACTTCCGCGCCTCCCAGCACCAACGAAAGGCCAAGCCGCGATCGGTCGTTAATGGTTGTGATGCCGAGCGATTGCGCAAGCTTGATGGCTTCGTCAATGCCGGCAAGATACAGCAGTTTTACCGATGTAACGTTAATTGATTGCGCAATGGATTGGCGCAGGGTAATGGGCCCCCTGAATTTTCCGTCGTAATTTTTCGGGTGATAGCACGGATTTCCGTCGTTGCCGGTTTCGGAGGCGCCGTCGGGCGGGCAGGTCGGGTTAAATTCGGTGGGTACGTCAAATAAAACGGTTTCCGGCGTAAATCCTTTTGTAAACGCGGCCGCATACGCAAACGGCTTAAACGCAGAACCCGGCTGGCGAGGTGCGGTGGCAACGTTAAAATTGCCTTCGTGTTGGGTGTCAAAATAATCTTTTGAACCGACAAGCGCCAGCACGTCTCCTGATTTTGGGTCTGTGGCAACGAGCGCGCCGTTTGTCGCGTGAATTGTTTTGGCGTTATGCTCAACCCCCTCTTTAAGGATTTTTTCCGCTTCCTGCTGCATCCGCCAGTCAAGCGTAGTAATAACTTTTAATCCTCCGTTTTCAATCGCATCTTCTCCGTATTTTTGGGTAAGATAATCACGGACCATAATGACAAAGTGGGGTGCGAGCATGCCCCGTGCGGGCTGTACAAAAGAAACTTTTTCTTTTTGGGCGTCGTGATACGCCTCTTCTGAAATAAATCCGGATTTAAACATTTTTTCAAGTATAAAATCGGCTCTCGCAAACAGTTCGTTTTTGTGATTGCCGTAGGGCGAGTAATATGACGGCGCTCTGGGAAGTGACGCCAAAATAGAAATTTCGCGGAGCGTAAGATCGCTTGCCGATTTTCCAAAAAAAGTTTCCGCAGCCGCTTCAATGCCGTACGCGTTTGACCCGTACGGAATTTCATTCAGGTACAAATTAAGAATTTGGTCTTTGGAATATTTTGATTCCAGGCGCACGGCAAGCACCACTTCTTTAATTTTCCTTATCATAGTCCGTTCCCCGCCAAGAAATGAATTTTTAATGAGTTGTTGGGTAATCGTTGAGCCGCCCTGGCTTAAGCTTGACGAGACAAGATCAACGATAAACGCCCGCAAAATTCCGCGGACATCAATGCCCGGGTGCTGATAAAAATTAGCGTCCTCAACCGCAATGGTTGCTTGTTTTACGGCTTGAGGAATTTCTTCAAAAGAAATGCTGGTCCTTTTTTCTTCGCCGTGGATTTCGTATAAAAGCACCGTTCCGGTCCGGTCAAAAATCTTTGTTGATTCAACGGTTTTTCTTTGTGAGATTTTTACCGGGTCCGGAAGCGTGCGCAGGAGATACGCAAAAACAACGCTTCCGGCCGCCGCCATTGCAAAGAGCGTAATAAAAAGAAAGA
>JAGXAD010000018.1 GCA_018971745.1 Patescibacteria group bacterium | reverse complement strand
AATCACCGCAATCTTTGGCCCGAGTTCGCGCATCATCAAAAGCAATTTTTTTATGTCTCCTTCTTTTGTCTCCAAAATGCGCTGGGATTCCTCTTTGTTGCAAAAAAATACTTCGCTGCGCCCGTAAAAATACGCCATTTTTTCTTTTCCGAATTTCATTTGATACGTGCCCGGCTGAAACGCGAATTTCGTTTCCGGATGATTTGCAAGAAATCGCTCAATAAGTCCGTGAAAAGGCAAAGCGTTTTCTCCGAGCGACGACAAATAAATCCACTTTGGATTGTCTATGTCCGGCAAAGCGTAATTATATTCCTCATGCTTCACCAAAATCGTCCGTTCCGATTCAAACCACAACACATAATGATAATTTGTTTTCGAACCCTTGTGTGTCGTAACGTATTCCGTGCCGACACGCTCCGTTTTTAACGCGGCCAAACATTCTTTGCCGAAATAATCATCACCGATATTTGATACCAACGCGCTTTTTAAACCAAGGCGCGCCGCGGAAACCGCCGCATTCGCGCTGTTGCCGACTGCAGGCACCACAATCACTTCCTTATACGGAACTTTGTCGCCGAAGCGCAAACAAATTTCCCTGACGCTGTGATCAAGATCAACATGGGCTGACGGCGTTTCCAGCCGGATAAACGCGTCCGTTACCATATCCCCTATTGCGATGAAGTCGTATTTTGCCATATTAATAAGTATAAAAAAACTGGCGTGAAATTGCCAGATTTTTTATGCACAGCAAAATATTTCTACTGCCCCGACGTCAAAACAATAGTGGGGTTAAATACGGTTGAATCACATCCGTTATCAATCCCTTTATTGATTACAAAATCAATCGCATCGCCTTGCACTACTGTTGTTGTTTTATCAAATGAATACCCAACCGTATCATCCTTTTGAATAACCTGATCCCATAACACCACCGTGGTTGAAGCATTATTAACATCAAGCACTTTTCTAATAATCACCTCCACGCCGTCGGTCCCGCATCCCGCGTTCCCGTCTGCCGCATTTCCGGTAATGCGAATGCTTCCCTGATTTGGAGCTATCCAACGGCGTATTGCGTCATATGTATTTCCCGGATGCCCGCCATTTCCCCAAAGCAACAAATACGGTTCAACTTTACCCTCCCAAACTTGAGTCGAAAAATTATAGGCCATCTGCGCTCCGGTAAAATTATAGACATACCACCAGCCCCGATAACCCTGCGTGCTTGAAAAATCATTTACAGCGGAAAACGTATCAACCTGCTGCGTTGGAGAAACCACAGAGAGCGTCCCAATCTGATATCGAAACAAATCCTGCGTATCCGCTATTACCCCGGCGCCGGGCGTAAGTGAGATTTTGCTTCCGATCGCGAGATCATACAACCCCGACATAATACGATAGGCTCCAGGCGCTATTGATGCGGGAACGGTAACAGTGCGAGTATAACTTTGCGCGCCAAACCATTGATTTGTCGGAACCGGCGGCGCGTGGTCATCCTGGAATACAATCTGACCTGTGCTATCTGTGAAATGCGTAAAAACCTGATATGCCTTGTCGGTCGGACCTCCGCTCCAATTATAAGTCATCGTGAAACTCTGCCCGGCCTGAGCATTAATGTTTGCCGGAGAGGACTGTAATACAGTTACGACCTGCGGAGAATAGTTGTTGTTATTAACATTAATGATCACAGCAGAACTTATTCCGACATTGCCGGCAGCATCGTAAGCTTTAGCAAAGAGAATGTGAGATCCGTTTGCGATTTTAGAAGTATCCCAATTATAAAAATAGGGACTGACTGCATCAGTAATAATAAGCTGACCATCTACATAAAACTCAACCCTTGTGACGCCGACATTATCTGCGGCATTAGTTGCTACATTGACGGTCCCGGATATCGTTGCGTTGTTGGCAGGAAAAGCAACGGAAACCGTCGGGTTCAAATTATCCGTAGAACTACCGACCAAATTAGAAACATATCGTGGATTGCCGATGCGCGTGGCGAATGTGCCTCGGAAATTGGCCCCGCTTTCCGCCAATAAACGGGAATCGGAATTATTGACATTCGGAACATAATTCACCTGGTTATTATAAAGCCAGGCGTGATTCGCCCCTGGATTCCACTGGGCGGGGCCGTTCATATTGTAGTTGAAATAAACAATTGATTTAATTTTTTGGTGGCTCTCAAAATAATCAAACATATCATTGAGCCACTGTTGCTGCTGAGAAGGCGTAAGGTTGGTATTGAACCTAACTCCCCATTCAGCCAAAAAAAACGGTTTGTTGTGAACAACGGCAAAATTGTATTCGGGGTCCATCCAAGAAGGAGGCCCATAAACATAATGGTCAACACCAACCCAATCCACATAATTGTCCCCGGGATAATAATTCTCCAAATCAGTGTCAATGCCCCAATCAGCTGGCGGCGGCGGAAATGAATTCGGCGTCCAAACCCATGCCACATTAGTCGCATCTTCTTGCCTAAAAATATCCACCACCCGGCGCCAAGCGTCGATGAAATCCTGCTTTGTCAAAACCGGGTTGGCGCGCGGGCTACAGTTACGCCACCAATTGCCGTTAAACTCGCCACAGATAAGCCGCATAAATATCGGTTTTCCGTATGCCTTAACATCCTTGGCATATTAATGAATGTAACTGTCCAATGCCCCTTGCGCTACCGTCTTAGTGGTGATGCCTTGGTAATTGGGGCTGTCGTTAGCCCAACCCGTCTGGGGACTAAATCCAATATAAGGAACGATGGTTTTCCCATTAAAATTCTCAAACGACGCAATAGCCGCCAATGCGTCGTTGAAAGGAACCGGTGTCCCATCAGCCTGTTGCCAAATGCCGGGAACAGAAAGCAGGGTGGGAGATTTTCCTCCCAGCTCAACTGATATGGAATCCTGCAGGCGTTGCGATAAATGTCGTGTGTCGCCGTAGGCCGGATCGGCAGAATCCCAAAGCCGGAATGTAAAGCCAAAGTATGACTTGCCGTCCTGGGGTTCGTATTTGCCAAGCGCTGAAACAGTGGTAGTAGCCACAGTAGCAGTAATCACACTAAACTGCGCGGCATTACTCATACCATTGGCGTTCATCACGGAAACCGCATACAAACCCGGTTGGGTCATCATGGCCGGCGCTAAACATCGAGGCGTAGCAGACCAACAAGAAAGATAATTGCTGGAAGGGACCGTAAAAACAAGAGTTTTTCCGTCGGAAGAATTAAGGCTAAAGGCCGGATCATTTTCACTGCCCAAATTGCCAAATTTAACTTTGTTGCCGGTTGCGGTAAAACCGCTGCCCGTAATGATTACCGGGGTATGTACGGAACCCGAAGTTGGCTGTAACGAAGAAATAGTCGGGGCTACGATTGTGCTTGACGCAACAACACTAAACGGCGCGTCGCTCGAATCAACAACACTTCCGTCTGCCGCCATGATGCTAACCGTATACTGCCCGGCCGGAATATCGTTTCCTGACGCGTCTTTGCCCACGGTCCACTCAAACACGCCATCGTTTTGTGTTGATGCCGCAAGCGTGTACGGCCGAATTGCGATCTCGCAAGTTGGAGTACCGTGAAGGCACGCAATCCATGGCTCAAGAGAAATGCTCACGGCGGAAACGGACGCGGGTGCCGACCATTTGATTGTTTGCGTTGTGCCTTTCTGCCATTGTTCGCCGCCGTTCGGGGAGATGACGGCAAGAGAAGAAGTTGCGCTTCCCCCGCCCCCGGGACATGCGGCAAACTCACAATTGAGACCGGTGCGAGCAACGGAACTTCCGTCAGGACATTGCTTAGCTTCTTGGGTACATACCTGATGCGTTGGAGAAATAACCGTACTTAAAAAGTTGCGCGTCAAAGTACCCACAAAACCGGTACTCGGAATGCTATGCGACACCTGAAAACTCTTTACCGCTTCACGGGTTAACGCCCCAAAATATCCGGTAACCGGACCCGAATACACGCCCGCATTTTTGAGCGCATTTTGTAATGCCTCAACATCCAGCCCCCGCGATCCGAACCCGATGTTATTTTTAATTGCCACTGCGCCAGTTCCTCCTCCGACCGTCATCGGCACGACAGGCATCCGTAACGACTGCTGTTGCTGTAAAAGTATGTTAATTTGCGCCTGCAAGACAACAATTTGCGCTTGAAGTTGCGCGATTAACTGATCCGTCGCCGTATCGGCAAAGGCAAAAACTGGCACTACCAACAAAACCCCCATTGATAACGATACGATAAATTTTTTCATATAATTTTTCATATAATTCCCAACCTCCCAGCACGCAATTTTAACCAATTTTGCCGCCAAAAATGCGAATAAGGAAGTAAGATATGTTAAAAATATGTTTTCTATATCCCGTATATCTCTGGCGCAATTGCGCCGGATGTTTTATGCACAAAAATCATTTTCTTTGCGTCTAATTCTAAGAACCGATTATCAAGGCACATATTCATAGGTACCGATGTCGTAAGCGCTGCCCTGAGGGCGGGATACTCCGTCAAAATCGGTTGCGGGAACGCAGACCAGAGTATTTGGCGCGCACGCGGTAGTTCCCGCGTCAATCACAGGACTGCCTGATTGCGAATGATAATCGCCTCCGCCGTTTATCTGAAAATTAACCATCAACGGGTCAGCAAACAACGTCCCGCTTTGCGTGCCGGTTTGTAACATCAGCACATTGTAACTATTGCCGAAAAGGATGTTGTTGAAAAATCTGTTTCCAGAACCTGTATTGCCGTATTCCCGAATTGCCATCCCGCGATTGTTTCTCACAATGTTATTTGACACAGTCGTATTATCAATCGTGACACCACCAGGAGAATCTCCCGCGCCAACAACCATACCGCCTCCCAGCGTATTCCCTAAATCGGTTGTGGCACCGTTATTAAACGAAAGATTATTTGAAACCACTACATTATTTGCAGCGTGCCAAAGATGAATACCCCATGCGGCATTTTTATAAACAATATTATTTTCCACATGTCCTCGGAGATTTGAGTGATACACGCCATGCGCCAAATTACAATAAGAAGTTACCGGCAGACCATTCGCGGGAAATGGACCAATGTCATGAACAATATTGCCAATAATATCATTATCGCTTGCGGAGTAATTTGAATCATCGATGCCGGCACCTCCGTTGCCATTGCTGCACCCAAGCGTAACCGGGATATCATGCACATAATTCCCGATAATTTTTGTGTATGACCCTGTATTGTTAATGCCGAGATTGGTTGCACTGTCGCCAACAACTTCAAACCCTTCAATGTTAATATAGCTCCCGTTATTCTGCCATGCCGTGTACACTCCGACCGGAGCAATTTTTGCTCCCCATTTCGTATCGGAAACATACCTGATGCGTGCCGATACGGTGCCATTTGCATTTGTGGTAACGGCTTCTTGATATGTCCCGGATGCAACATGAACGGTTGAACCAGGCGTTATGACCAAACCCGCATGAGTAATAGTTTTCCATGGACTCGTGGCGGAGCCGCTATTGGTATCACTGCCGCCGGGTGCAACGTAAAAATCGGTGATGGGAGCCGTCGTTGTAGCTGACGCGACATTTGAATATGCGGAAAAAGTTGCACCCTTGAAGGCGCGGATACGGTAATAATAGACCGTACTCGGAGAAAGATTTGTATCGCCATAAGAAGTTGCGTTGCTGCCGGTGCGGAATATCTCCGCAAATCCGCTTGTTGAATAAAGGCTCCGTTCAATGGAGTATCCCTGTTCTTGCGTATTGGTATCGGTCCAAGAAAGGTTGATTTGCGTTGAGGAAATTGCGGAAGCCGTAAGATTTGCCGGCGGGTACAATCTAACTCTGGATGCCTCGCTTGGTTGGAATTCTCCGCTTCTGTTTGCCACCAGCACCACCCCGATTAACAAACCTGCAAGCACGCCAACGCCGAGCCACGCGTGCCACGCGCGCACATGCGTTTTCCCGACCAGCACGTATTCTTTTTGAAGCGCCTGCAATGCCCGCGCCACAAGACGGTCGGCGCCGTTATGATTGGAAGAGGAATTATTTTTCTCTTCGGCATTGTTTTCGGCATTGTTTTGAAAATGATCCGCCATAGTATAAAAAAATCCGCCGTGATCCGTTTCTCACGGCGGAGAAACGAATCCAAAAAGCAGATTAAACATGATTATTAATAAATTGAAACGGTTTTAAAATGTCAAAACGGCTGACCACTCCCACAACTTTTCGTTTTGCGTCAACCACGGGAATCGGATTGATGCGATGATGCTCCATAAATGTTTTCACGGCGTCTTCGTAGCTCGTATGTTCGTCAAAAGTAAGCGGATCATTATTCATTACATCCCGCACGGCAAGACGAGTAATCTCAGCAACATTTTTCTGAAACGCAGAGGTATCTTTTTCAAATACTGACATCTGCCAAAGTATCTTCTGAAACGTCGGCAAATGAATCATCGTACTTTTGCTGATAAGGTCGTATTCCGTAAGCAAGCCCGCCAAAATACCGTTATGATCAACCACCGGCAACCCGTCAAAATTGCGGCTCATTAAAATTTGCGCTGCCTCAAGAAGCGGCGTTTCAGGATGCACCGATACCACCTGTTTTGTCATAAAATCCTGAACATTAATTTGCTTATCAGTCATATTTCTATATTACATTTACGGCAATTTCGCGTAAAGAATTAATGCTTTCTGCCGAGAACTTTTTTAACCGCATCGTTAATGTGCGGCACGCCCATGCCAAACGCTTCAATCAATTCATTGGGCGCGCCCGACTCGCCGAAACGGTTTTGCACGCCAACGAATTCCATCGGCTCCGGATAATTTTTTGCAAGCACTTCCGCAACCGCAGAACCCATGCCGCCCGCAACTTGATGCTCTTCAACCGTCACAATCGCACCCGCGTCTTTTGCGGCCTGAATTATTGTTTGCTCATCCATCGGCTTAATTGAAAAATTATTGATAACACGGATTTTTATTCCTTCTTTTTCCAATTCCGCGGCGGCAAGAACGGCGTTATGAAGTAAGGGACCGCACGCAATAATTGCGACATCTGGTTTGCCGTCCGCATCCCAAAAAATTTGCGCCTTGCCGATTTCAAACGGCGTTTCATCAGTCGTGAATACCGGAGTTTTTTCCCGCGCGAAACGAACATAACAGGGACCGTTAATTTTTGAAATTGCGTAAGTTATTTTTTGCGCCTCGCGCATATCGCACGGAGCGAATACTTGCAAATTCGGAATGACTCGCGTAATCGCAATGTCTTCAATCGCCTGATGCGTTGCGCCGTCGGGCCCGACCGAGACCCCGGTGTGCGATCCAATGATTTTTACATTCTGATTATTATAACAAATCGTGGTACGAATCTGCTCCCAATTTCTGCCAGGACTAAACATTGCGTATGAGGTGATGTAGGGAATTTTGCCGACCGCGGCAAGGCCGGATCCAACCGATGCCATATTTTGCTCGGCAACTCCCATTTCAACAAATCGCTCCGGATATTTTTTTGCGAATGCTTCCATCCGAGTTGATTCGGTAAGGTCGGCGCAGAGGCCGATAACCGCCGGATTCTCATCCGCGGCTTGCACAAAGCCTAACCCAAACCCGTCGCGCGTGGGTTTTTGTTCGAGTAATTTAATATCTAAAATGTTATCTGCAAGCTTAACCGCTTTATTGATGGGCATATTTTATGGGTTGGGAATAGTTTAAAATCAAAAATTATTTAATAATTTTGAAAGTGGATAAAATCTCAAGAAAGTATTTTTGAAAAGAAAAATCGTTATCATTATCGAGATTGGATCGTTCCCAATTTATTAACATCACTCTACCGCTTGGAAGAATTCTATATGCGCCACCCATCTCTCCCCAAGGAATCTTAAAATTACTATTGTTATAAGCAGTTTTTACATTTCCTATAAATTGATTGATAGAAACTGAATTATCTATTATTTTATCGCTTACCATCCCCGATGATTCAAAAATAACCCATTGTTCAGGTGTTAAAGTAGCAAGCGACTGTTGCAAATCTGATTTAGTCTTCCATTTTTCTACAATTCCATCTAAACCAGTGATCTTAAATTGGACAAAAGCAAGGTCTTCAACATCCAATGCGGAAGATTGGCTTGGCCCATCTTTATGCAATTGAAAAAGATTGCGTGTTTCACCGGCATACTCCGGGTACTCATTGGCTTTCGGAACTCTACCATAATTATGATCAAAATCGCTATCAAATGACCAATCTGCCGGATACTGCACCTCAAACCCGTATTGTTCATTGCGATACGTTTTCCAACCATCAATTCCGTTCGGGGCAAGATTTTTTGAAGTATCAACTTTATTTGTTGATGTCTGAGTAGATGTGGCTGCGGCGGTTTCGCTAACGGCTTGCCGATTTTGTTGCTCAATTTTTGTCTTCAATTCTTCCGCTTTCTGTAACGCGTCATTGCCGCTTTGCAAAAATATTTTTTGTTTCTGCGTTTCTTTCCAATACAATCCCCCGCCGGCAAGAGCCGCGATAACGGCAACCGCAATAAGAATGCCGATTAAACCAAAACCTTTTTGTGAATTCATGTTTTTTTATTACACAACCAATCGCTAAAGTCGCTAAAGCGATTTTCTTGCGGCAAACACGAATTGAAATAAATAACGGTCAATGTCTTCAAGCCGACTCCCGTAAGCATTGCCGTTAAACATCGCATCGGCCAGCATCTCGCGCAAACGGACGATTTCTTTCAGCCGTCCGCGAAAACGAACATCGGCAATAGTCATGTCAATCAATTCAAACGCCCGTTGCAACGCACCAAGATATAACGCATTGTCTTTACCGCGCCACTTCAAAGCGCGGCTTGTTTCGCTTCCGGCATTGCCTAATTGTTCTGCAAGCGAAAATTGTTGCCACCTCTCGTCTGTTAAATTTTTATGCTGAAGCATCATGTCACAAGTTTTTCCACAACCGATTTAATTTTTTCGCGGATTGCCGCATTTTCAACTCCACGCGATGAATTATTCTGCGACGGCCGCACATTAATCATTGAATCGTATTCTATCCATTCGTCGGCCGATTTTTCCGGATACAAATTAATTCCCCACAAGTCATTTTGGCGCGATCCGTCTTCAAGAAGCATTGCCTCCTCGTCCGCATGCAGTTCTCCGCCGACCGCGATAACTTCGCGCCTCACATCCACGACTGCTTTTACCAAACTGCCGAATTGCGCTTTTGCA
>JAGXAD010000156.1 GCA_018971745.1 Patescibacteria group bacterium | reverse complement strand
AAAATTCGTAAATTTTTTAAAAAAATGGTACTCCATGGAAATAGCCATGCAAAACAACACCGAAGAAATTAAATCGCGCATTGACATTGCGGAATTGATCCAGAGTTACGTGCGACTGACTAAAGCCGGAATCAATTACAAAGCGCCCTGCCCGTTTCATTCCGAGAAAACCGCGTCATTTTTTGTCTCGCCAACAAAACAAATTTGGCATTGTTTCGGATGCAACCGCGGCGGGGACCAATTCGCGTTTATTATGGAAATTGAATCCGTTGAATTCCCTGACGCCTTAAAACTATTGGCTGACCGCGCGGGCATTAAGCTCGTACGCGAGAATCCCGCTTTTTCCGCCGAAAAAAACCGGCTATTTGAAATTTGCGAAGAGGCAACAAAATTTTTTGAACAACAAATATCCCGCAACGAACCGGTCATGCAATATGTGAAAGAGCGCGGACTTGCGGATGAAACCGTCAAGAAATTTCGCATCGGCTACGCGCCGGACGAGTGGCAGGAACTTTTTAATTATTTGACGCAAAAAAAATATCAGCCGTCCGATATTGAAAAAGCCGGACTTGCCATAAAAAGCGAAAAACAAGGAGGGAGCGGAATACGGTTTTACGATCGATTTCGCAATCGCATTATGTTCCCAATCAACGACGCGAACGGAAGAATAATCGGATTCGGAGGCAGAATTTTTGAATCGCCGAACAAAGTTACCGACGCAAAATCAGATGTAACGCAGGCAAAATACATAAACACTCCGGAAACCATACTCTATAATAAATCGCGGGTACTCTACGCATTTGACAAGGCAAAGCAGGAAATCCGCAAGCGCAACAGCTGCGTTTTGGTTGAAGGATATATGGATGCCGTGATGTCGCACCAAGCAGGCGTAACAAACGCGGTCGCGGTTTCCGGAACGGCTCTTACGCGCGAGCAACTCGCGATAATCCGGCGCTTGGCGGAAGAATTAATAAGTTCTTTTGATTCGGACAGTGCGGGCGAAATGGCAACCAAACGAAGTTTGGATTTGGCGGCCGAGTTTGATTTTACCAGGAAAGTCGCCGTAGTGCCAAAAACGCTTGGCAAGGACCCGGCAGACGTCGTAAAAGAAAATCCTGAAACATGGATTCGCATTACAGAGGGTGCGGAGCCGGTTATGGATTTTTATTTTTCGCGTTCGCTTGAACGCAATGACGCTGCATCGGCCGAAGGAAAAAAGCGGATTGCCGAAATGCTGCTTCCGGAAATCAACCGCCTAACCAATGAAATTGAACGAGCGCATTGGGTCCGGAAACTTGCCGAAACATTGAAGGTGCCGGAAGAGGCGATCGCAAAAGAACTGAACCGACAAAAAGAAGAACCGGCATTTCTGCCGCATGAACAAAAACAGGAAACGCAGCAAAAAACCAGGCGCGAATTGCTGGAAGAACGGTTGCTTGGCATTTTAATGTTTGCCCCAAAAATCAGGTTGGCGCTTGCGCAACAGGAATTTTACGCGGAATTATCCAAAAACGAAGAATTATTTTGCCATCCGCGCAATCGGGAATTATTCGTAAAACTATGGAATATCGATCCGGCGTCATTAGACAGCGAGACGATATATGCGCACATTGCGTCCGATACAATGCCTGAGCCGTATCTGAAACAATTGGCGCTTTCCGCGGAAATCTTATACGAACGCGCGGATCAAAAACAATATCTTTTTGAAGCGGAAGCGTGTTTCCGGGAAATCGCAAAGGAGCATTACAAAGGAAAACTGCAATCAATCGCAAAAAAAGTTGAAACC
>JAGXAD010000017.1 GCA_018971745.1 Patescibacteria group bacterium | reverse complement strand
CCCCCACGACTGCAGCAATGCACAAACCTGCGGAAAATAAAAAAATGGATATGCATAAAAATCTATTTTTCTTTTTCATATTGTTCCGCTTTATCTACGAATTCATTGATGACCTCTTCAGTTTTTTTAACTTCCCGAATTGGCGAAGAAAAATACAGCCGCTGGCCGCGCTTGCCTTCGCTCATGTCTTTCAAAAAAAACATAATGTCTTTAAACGGCTTATGAATAAAAAACGATTCAAGCAAATGCAGAATAAAGATAATGAAAAACAAACTGATAAAAATGGCGTTAAAAAATCCCTGTTGTTTGTCGTTCTCTCCGTTGATGAAAAATACGCTCCGCTGGCTGTAAATGTAACGGATGTCGGCCAATTGGTTAATAGACGCAAAAATACTGTCTCGTTTCGCATCCAGCGCGCTCAAAAACATCTCAATATCGCGCGGGCTTGCCTGCGCCAAATCGGCTTTTACAAACAATGAACTTGAAAAAATGGAGTCAAAATAAAGATTTGCGTTTTTTTGGATGGCGGAAACGACATCCTGCTCTTCATCAATAAGATTTGTTTCCTGATTTTCTTTAAGGATATTCCGGAGAAACGGGCGATTGCTTGCCGAATAATCCGCATCATACCGCTCCCAAAACTTTTTAATTTTTTCCGCGTCATCTTTCACGGAACCAATCAATGCCGTAGCGTCATTATCCGCGTTTCCTGATTTGAGCAAAAAAGAATGGATTCGCGGCTGAATGTTGCGCAGGCGTTCCCGTTCAACAATAATCTGCCGGTCAACATCAACCTGATTCTGCAAAAAAAGCTGAAGCGCAACTTGCCTCTGCTCAATCCGCTGATACACCAAATATCCCATTCCGACAATCGGCAACAAATAAAAAACGAAAAAAAGAATTGTGGCGGAGCGATACGAAATTTTCATACCATATGTTTAATGTTTTTTTCAATTTCTTCTTCCGCCGCGCGAAGCTTGCGCAATAATGCGGCGCGATGCGCTTCCTCTTCCGAAGAAAGCAATTTGCTCTCCCCGGCTTTCATTTCCAGATGTTCCAATTCCTCCGCAATATTCTTGCGAATATCGGAAAAATTTTCCTCAACGCGCGATTGCAGCACCTGCCGATCTTTTTCTTTTAACGCTTCCTCAAGCGCGCCAGTCCTGGCTTTTATTTCCCGTTCAACATCAGCTCGGCGCGCGGCCTGCACCCGAAAAAACGAATAGGCAAGGAGTGCAAACGCGCTTAAAAACAAAACAAGAAGCAACGCCGCAACGGGAACATATTTTACCGTAACTCCGCCGACAACAAACCCTGAAAGAACGGAGCGAATCAAGCGTGGGTTTGACCAATCCGACGGAGGGTCGCTCACCGTGCGAACCCGAACATTCCACTCGCCGCTTGCAAGCTCCAAGCGCCCGGAATACGACCATTCACCGTTACTGTTTGCGTCGCTTGTGATGCGGACTGGACTCGCATTACCTCCAACGGACTCAAACAACAATTCCACAGTCCCGTGCGGCGAAGTATTTCCCGCAAGATACAAAGCCTCGTCAAGCGGATAATAAACGGACGGAGCGATACTAACGGTTGGAACTACGGACAGTTCAGCTGCCCGCACTATGCCAACCGGCAACCCGGCAAAACACAATGCGCCAAACGCCAGCGTAAACAATACCGGTAGCACCGGAGGTTTCCGCGAAAAAACATGAAACACTTTTTGTATATCTTCACGAAACGCGTGCGTTAAATGATGGCGGTGCTGTTCCCATAACGCAATCAAAACGGCAAACAGCGCCATAACCAAAAGGAAAACGGCAAACAAAACCTCGGGCCACTGCACAAATACAAACACCAAATCAATTCCTTCGGGCGTAACAAACTGCGTCAGCGAATTGACGATATTCAAGGTAACCGATTCGTCCCGACTATTGCCCGCGCGGTCAATCGCGCGCACTACAATCTCATATCGCCCCGACGCAAGATTGGTAACCTGATACGGAGAACTCACTTCAAAAAAGAGCGTCTCTCCCGCCCCGCTGCCGGAAAGCGGAATGATTTTCATCTCAAAATGATCAAATCCGGAAAGCGCGTCCGTGGTAAAAAAACGGAAAATCGGATTTTTGTTCATGGTACGAAGGCCCGGCGAAACATTAACCTTAAACGAAGCAGGCGGGTCAGTGTCAATATGGACCGCATAATTGCTCACGCCGCCCCACACGCCGTCCAATCGCTCGCGAAGATGAAAATACCAAATGCCTGATGCGAGATTTTGAAATGACGCCTGGGCATCCGTTCCTTTCACCGTCGCATCGGGAACGCCGCCCGGATCGCGATCAATCGTAAACCCGTATCCGTTCACAAAATTTCCTTTCTGCCACACAAACACCGGATTCGGATCATGATACCACCGCTCCTGATCCGGATGAGTCGGAGACGAAATCGCGGGTCCCACGGACGGCTGCAATGAAAGCGTAAAAAATGAAGAGGGACGCTGGCCCAACACATTTGTTCCCCGTCCGTCATTTAACAACACGCTTGATTTATCACCAAAAGAAATTTGCGCGCGTCCCGGCGCAATTACTCGAAACGAGAGAGTGAGCACTACGCCGCGCGATGTGGTTACGCCAGGCGAGGGTATGCCGCCCACAAAATAAATTTTTCCTTCCGTGTTGGAAAATACCGGAGGAGCCGGCCAAAGTTCAATGATTGATTTGCCGACCGACGGGCTTGCAAGCTGAAGTTTATCCGGCGGAAATTGCAACGAAACCTCAACGGTATTGACCGCCTGATCTTTCGTATCAAGCACGACCGACAAATCAAACGTGCTTCCGACAAAAAACGTGCCCGATGCCGGCTCCAAAAAAAGAGCCGCTTGCTGTTCTGCGGCGCCAGCAAAAAACGGATACAACAATAAAACGCCAACGCTGATTTCCAACGCGCATACCGTAGCAATAACCTTTTGTAAGACAGAACTATCCATCTTACTTTTAGAATACCACAAATCGGGACGCAAAGGGATTAACAGAAAACCGTATCGCCCGCGAGTTCAAAATTCATTGATTTTCTTGTTGTTTCTACTGCTTTTTGAAAAGCGAGAAAAAAATTGAAAGCAAAACATTCCATAGCGCCTTTACCAAACCGACCGCAAAGAAAACTGCGCGATCAAGCGGTTGCGTAATCATGCGAACCCGCATAACAAGCGAAGAAGTAGCCTGTCCTTCTTTTTTTGACACGGCCGCAGTTGTCGTTTCAAACAAGCCAGCGGCTGAACCGACGGATGCCATTTGTTTTTCCGGGGCAATAACTTTTTCAACCGCGCGAGGCAAGACGAAACGAGATGACTCGGAAACAAATGTCAACAACGGCTCGGTCCAATGCGAAAATAAAATACTTATGTCGGTTATGCTTACGGCTTCGGCGCGCGAAAGCAAAATGCTTAAATCCTGCAACCCGACTTTTTTGTCACAATTCAAATCGCCCGTCGTGCCGCCCACGCACGGCACTAGCGGCTCATGCAAAGCCGCAATCAGCGAAATCAAAAAATTTTTAATAATACCCGCGCCGTCGGAACCAACGGAAACAGGCGCAGACGAAACAACCGGTCCCGCAACCGGCGTTGCGGATACTTCGCTTGAAGTTGCAATGGAATTACCAAGCGCATCCTCAGCCCGCACCACAAAATAATATGTCGTGCCGTTGGAAAGGCCGCTCCTCGTTGAACTCAGCACATTGCCGAGCGACGCGGAATAAACATACGGACCGCCGGAAATAACTGCCTGCCCGACATTATATCCGGACACGATCCATCCCAAAAATCCCTGCGACGCGGTCCACGAAAACACAACGCTGCCATCCCCCGCCGTTGCGCTTACCGTCGGCTTTGTTACAAACGGAAAATACAAAAATCCCGATGATACGCGAAAACTCGTGGGACTTGAAGAAGTAGCGATCGCAGGCTGAGCCACCGCCTCATTCAAACGGTATGTCGTTGATGTCGCGAACCCTCCGGTAATCGTAAACACCGGATCAATCAGTTTGAAACTGGTGCTGGTTGCTTCAAACGCAAACGCAAAGAGCGGCGCCAGCGCTGCGCCGACAATCATAGAAAAAATGGCAATCCGAATCATATATTTATTGTACTAAAAAAGCCGAGCGATGTCCCGATAGGTTATCGCAACCATCAGCATAATCAGCAAAATAAATCCGACGGTATGAATCGCGTGTTCCACGGACTGGTCCACTTTTGAACCTTTTATTTTTTCAATTGCCAAAAAAAACATTCTGCCCCCGTCAAGCGCAGGAAACGGCAACGCGTTCAAAATTGCGAGATTCAAAGACAAAATTCCGATAAGCTGCAAAAAATAACTGATGCCAAGCGTCCATACTTCCCCGGACAACATAAAAATCCCGACCGGCCCGGATATGTCTCCCTGAAAACGGCCGGTCGTGAATAAATCATAAAAAAGATAATAAAGCCCCAAAACGGTTTCAAGAAAACTTGACCAAAGATGCTTCAATCCTTCAACCGGCGCCGCAAACCACGAACTGCGCGCAATGCCGACCCACGAAAGCATAATACCCATTGCCCCTTCGTTCTGCGACGGATTTTTTCTCGCAAGAACCAAAAAATTTTTTTCTTCTTTACCGCGAAGAACCGTTATTAAAATTTCTTTGCCCGCATGCGCATCGGTAAATTTCTGCACGCCATCAACCGTAATTGACGATAACGCCTCCGTGTTATCCGGAGTGCCAAGCCGCAGAATCGCGTCGCCGAAACGAAGCCCGGCATGATCGGCCGGAGATTGCGGGGCTACGCCGACAATGGCAACGCGAAGATTTTGAACGCCAGCGGCATCGGCCGGCGAATCAACCGCGGTTGGCGTGCCAATTCCCGCAACCAACGAAAATAAAAACCACGCAAGCAAAACATTCATTAAAACTCCTGCAACCAAGACCGAAAACCGTTGCCATGCGGGCCGCGACGCAAAACTGAAAGGATTATTTTCTTCCTCGCCCTGCTCGCCAAAAATTTTTACGAAACCGCCAAGCGGCAAAAGATTAAACGAATACCTGACTCCGTGTTTCGTTATCTCGGCAAGGCGCGGCGGGAAACCAAACCCAAATTCTTCAACACGAATCCCAAATTTTCGCGCAACCCAAAAATGCCCGAATTCGTGAACGAGTACCAAAATCCCAAGTGCAACAATGAAAACAATTGCGGTAAGCATGAATAGTTTAATCGCATTGCAAGCATTTTTTGTCACTCGGGGTCGCCTCAGCGACGGGTTGTCCGGGGGACAACCCCGGGCTTTTGCGAGGAGCAAAAGGGCGGTGGAATCAATAATGTAAAAAGCAAAAATGGAGGCGGTGGCAAAAAATGCCTGCAATGCGATAATTTTTCACAAACCAAATTCAAACGGTCATAATTTCTTTTTCTTTCGCGGAACCGAGTTCTTCAATTTTTTTGTTTGCATCGTCAACGATTTTCTGGACTTCGGATTTGCGGCGGAATTTTTCGTCCTCGGAAATTTCTTTTGCTTTTTCTAAAGCGTCAACCGTTTTCAACGCGTCCTCGCGCTCTCTCCGCACTTGAATACGCGCGTCTTCCAGATGGCGCCCCAGCAATTTTATCAATTCTTTCCTGCGCTCCTCGGTGAGCGGCGGAATTACGAGCCGTATCATGTCTTTATCCGCAATCGGATTAATGCCAAGTGGCGACATTTGAATCGCTTTCTGAATCGGACCCAACGCATTTTTATCCCACGGCTGGATTACGATTTGTCGTGGCTCCGGACTCGCGATTGAAGCAATCGCTTTCAGGGAAGTTTTTGCTCCGTAATATTCCACTTCCAAATCCTCAACCAAGGCCGGCGATGCCCTGCCGGTGCGCAAACCCGCTGATTCGCTTTTCAGGTGCTCAAGTACTTTATCCAAATTTGGTTTTAATAATTCTGACATACTATCACTCGCTTACCACAACAAATAAAACATTTGAACGCAAAGGATGAATTTTCAACATCACAATGCGCTTATTGCCCGGCGGACGCAAAACAGACCACGACTTGCCGTAATCCGCGCTTTTATACATCAGATTGAGTGCGGAAATGTACAACATATTTTTATTCTGCGGGCTGCTTGCCACGGAAAGCACGGGCAGGGCTTCCGGCGGAATAGTCAAAGGCACCGGCTTAAAACTCAAACCACGATCTTCCGAACGCAACAAGCCGAAATCAGACGCAAGATACAACGCCGATGAAGACGGATCAACAAAAAATACCTGATGCGACTGCGCGCCCTTAAAACTCTTAAATGACGGCGTAATATCAGCCCAAGACGCGCCGTAATCCAAAGACCGAAACAAATTTGCACGCGCGGATTGTATGTAGAGCACGCGCGAATTATTCGGATCGCGAATCACGCGAAGCAGGCCGTCCGCAAACCATCGTTTGACGCTCCACGAAAATCCCTGGTCATCGCTTTCCAAATATCCTCCCTGTCCTGTGGCAATAAAAACGCGCCCTGCGCGATCAACAAACGCGTCAAATACGCCGTATCGCTCAAGCGGAGTAAAATACGCTTCACGAAACGATTCTCCTCCGTCTTCGCTTTTGAGCAGTCGGCCGCGATTTTGCTGGAACACGGCAATATAAAGCATGCGCGAATTATTCGGATTCAGCGCAATTTTCAAAACATCGGCGCCGGATTCCAAAACATGATTTTTATCGTCCAATTTTTTCCACAAGTCCCCTCCATTTGTCGTTTTCCACAAACCGCCTCCTTTGGTGCCTAAGTACATAATCGTGGAACTTGATTCGTCAAACGCAAGATCGCTTATTGCAAAATTATTAATTGCAAAACCGGTACCGGAAGATTGCTGTTTGGCAAACTCCGCAGAAACTGCGCTCGTATTTTTTGCTTGCCATGTCAGACCGTTGTCTTCTGACTTAAATATGCCAACATCAATAGTTTGCGTTGAAGAAACTTCGTTGGTTTGCTGCTCCTGCAGCTGCTGTTGCGCCGGTATTGCCGAAGTTTTCCGGAACAAAAAGAAAGGCAAAATAATCAACCCGACAAATACGAGTACTAAAACAATGACTCCGATAATAATAAAAATGTGTTTTTTGTCTTTCATATCAAAATACTAACAAATAGAGATATATTTTACTATTGACATTTAAATTTATATTTGTTATTATAGATATAGATCGTTGTCACTAAATTCAACCGCACCCAAAGGAGGAATACCATGGCGAAACCGGACTACAAAATGTATGTTCTATTCACCTCTTGGTCATGGGACAAACATCACGACGAATTCGCAACCTTTTCGTTCGAGAACATTAATCTTGATGGAAAACCCGTAAGATCGATTGAAGAGGTTCTCGAAACTGGGAATTCAGAAGACAAAAACTACTATTCCCGGATTTTGCGAAACATTGCGGATGCGCAAGACGGAAGCACTTTAGGTCGTATCCGACTTATTCGTCTTTATCGCGTCCTTGGTTTTGATTTTAACCCCGACGAACCCAGCAAGCTAAATTTCGAACTCTATCCAATCTATGATTTTGACGATAACGATAACATGATTCCGATTGACCCAGGAAAATACAAATAATTGACGGGTCCTCCGTCAACCAAAAGGGCGCGTGAGTTCACGCACCCTTTTTTGTTTAGTGTTTAGTTTGGATTGTACTGAATGTGTCTCTGATGCGCGATATCACCGCAACGCCAAAAACATATGGTCAAAAATTATTTTGGAATTTACATTAGTTTGGCGGTGCAACGCAAATAATTCAAGTGCTTTTTTGTTTTTCTCAAGCCACAGCGATTTTTGCTCCTTTGGCGCCGCAAGAAATTTTTTATGCAACGCGTGAAAAAAATACGCGAAAAATTGTTCTTGCATCTTATCATCAGACGCAAGTTCGTCCGATGCGCGGAATGATTCCAAAAGTCCGCTCTCCAAAATATGTTCCGCCTTTTTAAGCCATTCCGATGCTTCTGCCAACGCATCCTTATCGCGCAGTAATAACATCAAACGGCCCGGCGTTCCCTGCGAAAGCGCCAAAAATTCCTCTTGTTTTTGTTTTGAAATTTTTTGCGATTCCAAAAATTTTCTCATTGCCGCATCAGGCACCAAAAAAAAAGGAATCACTGCTGATCGCGAAACAATAGTCGGAAGCAAATTTGAAACATGCCCGACCAAAAAAATAAATACGGTGCGCTCGCTTGGCTCCTCAAGAATTTTCAGCAAAGTATTTTGCGCTTCAACATTCAACGACTCCGCATCGTCAATCAGAAAAAATTTGTATCCTCCGTTGTACGAAGTAACGCTGGCGCGGCGCTTGATTTCCCGGGCGGTTTCAATGCCAATTTCCGTTTTTGGATTATCCGTCAACTGATTTCCGAGCGAAACATACGAAACATCCGGAAATATATTTGCGTCAATCTGTTTGCATGCGGAACATGCGCCGCAAACTTTCTCATCCGCCTTCACTCCGTCTTCGGCGGACAAACAAAAAAACTTTTTCATCCACTCTTTCGCGACCGCGCCTTTTCCAACATGAGCGGGGCCCGCAAAAATATACGCGTGGCTAACCGCGCCGCGCTGAAACACTTTATCCAAATACGCAATTTGCCGTTCATGGCCTAAAATCATAAAAATTCTATGCGGGTTTGATCCTGCATCGGATTATAATCAACTTTTTTTGCTTCTTTATAATACGGCATTGACCACAAAGGCATTTTAGGACGCTGTCCGGTTAATAAATCTTTAATCGTAATAATCTCTATTTTTGGAAATTCTTCCTTGCTGTATCTCACCGCATATTTCCCGGCGCTGATTGCTTCTTCCCGCATCGGCCGGGTCGGCTCCTCCAAGGTAAGAAACAATCCGCCTTCGGCTTTTTCCCGATCAATGTCGCCCTTCAAGGTCGCAATGTCGTTTCGCTGAACGCCGCCGCCTTTGACCTGCACCAAAATTTTCCCGTATGCTGATGTTCCGTTTTGAATGTCTTTCACGAAGGTAATAATGCCGTCAACGCCTTTATCCGCGCCGCGCATATTTTGCTTTGATTTGCTTTGCGCCGGCATTGCGTTCACCAAATCAAGCGCCCAGTATTCAAATTCAAACGGGTCTTTTTTGAAAAGCGCTTTAGCACCAACTAAATCTTTAGGCAGGCCGTCTATGTGAATTTGCATAACTTTATCGGAAAATTGTTCGTGCAGACGATGTTTTATC
>JAGXAD010000016.1 GCA_018971745.1 Patescibacteria group bacterium | reverse complement strand
AGCCGGATTTTGGCCAGGCGAGAAGGTGTTAGTTGCGAGCAATACGACGGGTAGCCGAATTGAAACCTACATTATTGCGGGCAAGCGCAACTCCGGCATTATTTGCATGAACGGGGCCGCGGCGCGCATCATTAAAAAAGGCGAAGAAATCATTGTGATGGGTTTTGAATTGACGGACAAGCCGATTCTGCCAAAAAACATTCTTGTTGATAAAAAAAATAAATTTGTCCGATTTTTGTAATTTTTGTCGCAATGCAAACATTAAATAATTGGAAAGTGTGGCTATTGTTGGGGCTGATGATTGTTTCCGGCGTTGCAAACGGATATTTGTGGAGCGGAATTTTTTCAGCCGGGTCATTGGGCAACTACTACATTTTTTCTCTGCCTGTTATCGGGCTGATTTTATTTGCAATTTGTTTTTCGCTTGCGTCTATTTTTATTGAACGGAGAGTGATGTTGTATCCTGCCGCGCTCATAACGGTTATCGCGCAATACTTTTTCATAAAATCCACTGGTGTTGCGTTGGGCGGGCTCGGAGTAACTCTGCTTTTATATTGGTTTGCGATATTGCAAATTAAAAACGAAGTTGCAGTTTCTTTGTCATTTAGTTTGCGAAAATATCTGCGCTCTGGTTTGCCGATTTTTTTCACGGCATCAGCTCTGATGTTTTCCGTTTTTTATTTTACGCTTTCGTTGCATTCCGCGAACGATTACATTTCTTCGCTTGTCCCCAAAGGATTGTTTGCGGCGTCGCTTTCAATTCTGCAAAATCCGATTCAGGGTTTGATCCCCGGATTTAATCCGAATCTTACGATTGATGAAATTTTGATGAGCGCCGTGCAGTCGCAGGCCGGCGGAAAAATTAATGTCACAGCACTGCCGCCGCAGGAGAAAAAAGCGATTCTCCGGCAGGGGTACGACCAAATTGAAAAGCAATTCGGCATCCGCGTGAGCGGTAAAGAAAAAGGAATTGATGTGCTGTATCGCTTGGCAAACCAGAAAATCGGCGAATTCGCCGGTCCCTACAAACAATACATTCCATTCGTGGCGGCGTTCGGCGTGTTTCTCACCGTAAAAATTCTTGCCTGGCCTTTGTATTGGACAACGATTTTATTAAGTTTTATACTGGTGAAAGCGTTGGTTGCGGCAAGATTTTTCAAGCGGGAAAAAACGCAAATTGAAGTGGAGCGATTAAGCTTGTAATTCGTACTGTAAATTATGTCAAAAGATTATTATAAAATTCTTCAAGTTGCGCGGAACGCCACCAAAGACGACATTAAAAAGTCGTACCGCAAATTGGCGCACCAGTTTCATCCGGACAAAGCCGGAGGCAACGAGGAAAAATTCAAAGAAATCAACGAAGCGTACCAAGTGTTGGGAGACGAGCATAAGCGAGCGCAGTACGACCAGTTTGGCACGGTATTTGGCGATGCGGGCAGGGGAGCTCAGCAGGGCGGGTTTTGGGGGGCACAGGGCCAGCAGGGCTTTGGCGGATTTAATTTTGATTTTGGCGGAGGCGAGGGTCAGGAATTTGATTTCTCGGATGTGTTTGAAGACATGTTGGGAGGATTTGGGTTTGGCGACGGCCGCGGAGGCGGGCGGCCGCAATCAAAAAAGGGACGCGACATTCAGATTGATTTGGAAATTCCATTTGAGGAAATGATATTTGGCGGCAGGCACGAAGTTGAAATACAAAAAATCGCGCAGTGCGCTCGGTGCGGCGGAACCAGGGCCGAGCCCGGAACAAAATTAAAAAAGTGCGCCAAGTGCCAGGGAACCGGAAAAATCACCAAGACCCAGCGCACGATTTTGGGAACTTTTTCGCAAATCGGCGCGTGCCCCGATTGTTTGGGCAAGGGAGAGACGCCGGAGCAGCCGTGCCGCGAATGCGGCGGCAAAGGAATTGTGAGCGCAAGAGAAAAAATAGAAATTTTTGCGCCAAAAGGAATTGATCAGGGCGAGGTCTTGAAAATTTCGGGCAAGGGAGAAGCGTCGCTTTCCGGAGGCGTGCCCGGGGATTTGTACGCGAAAATTTATGTAATGCCGGATAAGACATTTAAGCGGCAGGGGAATGATTTGGTAATGCTTTTGCCGATTCAATTCTCGCAGGCAACATTGGGAGACAAAATTGACATTAAGACGCCTGACAGTTCAATTGCGTTGAAAATTCCGGAAGGGAGCGAGTCGGGAGACATTTTGAAAGTGCGCGGCAAAGGCATACCGTTCGCCCGCGGATACGGCAGAGGGGATTTACTCGTGCAAATCAAAGTGCAAACCCCGCGCAAAGTGTCGCGCAAAGCGCGCGAAGCGATTGAGCAACTAAAAAAAGAGGGAATTTAGATATCACTCTAAAATATAATACTTATCATGAGGATTTTTAGAACCGACCAGACAATAGAAGAAATGTTGGAAAAAATGAACAATAGTGACGGTGTTACTGAAACAATTCACGCTGGAGCCGTTTTTATTAATTACAAATTACAAAAAGAGCTTCTTGATTCACAAAAAGAGTATAATAGAAAACAATTGTTTTGGTCTAGGATATTAAGTATAGCAACAATCGCACTAGTAATTGTAACTTTATTTCTGGTAAAATTTACCTAAAATATGAAAAAATATACATTTTGTATTGTTCTTCTATTAGCTACAGCAATTCTTTCATATTTTCTTGGTTTATCATCAAGCCGAACAGAAAAGAATACGGCTACAAAAATAATCAAGGGTCTTGCCTAGGAGATTTTGACCAAGTATCCTAGAAAGGCCATGAAATATAGTAAATTAAGCGATTATCGCCTGAAAAAACTTTTACGCTGTTTTTCGGACGAATTGACCGCAGTGCAAGCCGCAAAACAGATGCGGGTGAATCGCAATACCGCAGACCGCTATTACGGGATATTCAGGGAACGGATTGCGGAACATCAGGAATCGCAGAAGCAGAAATTCAGAGGAAGCGTTGAAATTGACGAATCATATTTCGGATCAGCGCGACGCGGCGATAAACGGGGACGGGGCGTCGGCAGAAAGATTCCGGTCGTCGGCATTCTGAAGCGAAACGGGGTAGTGTATACTGAGATCATCCCCGATGTGTCTCGAAAAACCCTTATGCCTATTATCGAAAAGCTGGTTCGGAAGTCGAAATCAAACATGTACACGGACAAATGGAGGAGCTACGACGGGTTGGTTCTTTCCGGCTACAAACATTATCGCATCAACCATTCCAAGGAGTTTGCCCGAAACCACAATCACATTAACGGCATTGAATCGTTCTGGTCGTACGTCAAACGGAAGATGAGAAAACACAACGGCATCCCGAAACAAAAATTCTACCTTTACCTGAAAGAATCAGAATTTCGATTCAACAACAGAGGGCAAAATCTTTACAACTTGCTTAAAGATATTGTGTAATCTTCTAGGCAAGACCCATAATCAATTCCAAATTTTCTGATTGTGTTACGCTAGCCGATAATCATTATCAAGATGCATGGAATAGGTTGTGCTCTGCTGACGGAAAGGTACCTAGTTGTAATGAATTTGTTGGATCACCAAAAGATATAGAACTTAGTAATTTAAGAAATCAAGACAAAGAAACATGCGCGCGTTTATATAAAAATTAAAAAATCCTTGGCAAGACTCGACGAGCCAAGGATTTTTTAATACCGTCGAAACCGTAAAGGGTTGTTTGATAATTGACGGCCTTTTTCTACTTTTAGAACACGGAGGCCGGATTTTTAGTTTCAAGTTAGGAAACAATCCGCACCGGGGCTTTGCGCGGGCGGAACAGAAGCTCGTTCAAATGCCTGATGATGCGGCGCATGTCACGAACGATAAATACGGTAACAAAACTGATTCCGAAAAGCAGGATTTTTGAAACCGAGGAAGTATTGATAAACGCGGAAGAAAAGAAAGAAATCATCGTGCCGATTGAGGTAAACGACGCGGTTGATTCTTTGGCATTCTGAAAAATGTCAACGAGCGAAACAACTCTTAATTCGCGAATAAACAAAGCCGCGAGCACTGATAACTCCACCACAAAAATCGGAGCGTATTTTTTTACGAACCAATGAAAATACACTCCGCGCATAATGCGCTTTTTCATTGACGGCGACGGCATAATTTCGTCAAAAGTTTGTGTGGTCATATTTCTTTTTCTTCGTTTGCTAATTTTTTAAATAATTTTTTTGCGCGAAAGAGTCGGGTTTTCAGGGTTGAGAGCGGGAGTTGTTCCGACGCGGCAATGGTTTTGTACGATTTGTCGTCAAGGTAATACTGGGCAAGGATAGTCTGGAATTGCAAAGGCATTTTTTCGAGAACCGAAGAAATAAACTGCCGTTTTTCTTTTTGTTCAATGCCGTCTATGATAGCATTTCTTTCTTCTTTGACTTCGGGCATGTCTTCGGGCGCTTCCAAAAATTCAAGAGTGTGGTATTTTTTCCGATAGAAATTAAGCGAGGTGTTCACCAGAATTTTATACGCCCAGCTTTTGAAGGCAATGCCTTCCTGTTTCTGGAATTTTTCAGCGAAGCGATACATTTTGACGAACGCCTCCTGCGTCGCGTCCTCGGCGTCCTCTTTTTGCTTTAAGATGCGGTAACTCGCGCGGAAAAACGGCTGTTGGTAGCGCTCAACCAAAATCTCAAAAAATTTCGGATGCGCCCGCGCCTGTTCCAATATCGCCTCGTCGCTGAATTGTTTTGCCTCCTCAAGCGAAAGAGCAGGCGAGAATGGTTCAGTCATATTTGTCAACGACTGTTTGCGTTTTTCAGGGGGTTTGAAAATTACTCGCCATCACTTCTTAAAACGCAAAAGCCGTTAAAAAGGTTTCGTTTATCGGCATTTATCATAGTACGGCTAATACGAGAATTCGTCAACAATAAGCCCGTTTTGATCGCGCAACACCGCATAGTCGTGCCGAGCATCCCAGAAATTGCTCGTACGGCGCATAAATATGTGCCATGCGTTTTTCAAAAAATCTTTTGTATCGCGCCATCTTGCAACGCATCCGGAATAACTGATGTTGTCCGTAACGAATTGAACGCAGGCGTCTTTAATTTTTAATTGCGTGTCAAACGGAATGTTCGGGATTCTGCATGAGTTGAGCGAGCGGATGTAATCGACGCATTCGGAATTAAAACCGCGATTCAAAAGTTCGGTCGCGGAATAATCATTGCCTCCGTAACATGAATTGGAAATGCCGGGCGCAAATGTTTGATTTTGGTTAAAATACGCGGTGCATCCGTTTTCCCGAAAATTATACGGATAGTTATTGTTGCCGGTGGTGATTGAAACGGCGCTTCCGGGCGGCAAAATAATTGGGGAGTCAACCGCGTCAATTTCCGGAATGTTCCGTCCGGGCGGAATCGTCATCGTACCGCCGTATCGCGATTCAACGGTCCAGCCGGTGATAATGATATTTTGCGAAGGGTTGTTTGAGCGAAGCGTAATGTATTCTTTGTCCGGGGAATCTACATTACGCTGAATGTTGTCAATTCTCACCAATTTTTTATACGGGGAATCCCCGGGTGCGCCCGATTGAGTAGTACCCTGCTGGTTATTATTTTTTTGAGATGCTCCGCCGCCCGAAATATTGATCGGCTGGGGATTTTTAATTTCGGAACTTTGCCCGGGACCGGTTGCAATAGGCCCTTGCGTGCCTCCGCCGACAATGCCCAAAAAATTCAGGGCAACAAAGCCGACAATAATGACAATGATAAGTGAAAAAAGTCCGCTCATTTAGAAAATAGAATTTAAAAAATTATTGTAAGACCGAGCCGATAATGTTGGCATAACCGTTCAAAAATGTTTTCGCGTCAAGAGATTTTTTGCCTTCCAGCTGCAATTGCAAAAGTTGCAAAATGCCGTTGCCGGTTTTGACGCACAAGGCGTTATTTTTCAAAAACACTTCTCCGGTGCGCGCGGAATCCGGCGATTTCTCATCAAAAATTTCCGCGCGCTCTATGTATAATCGTAGCATATTTTGCTTTCTTTTCCAAACCGCAAATGCGCCTGGCCACGGATTTAATGCCCTGATTTTTCTGTTAATTTTTTCTGCTGTCTCGTGCCAATCAATGCGTCCGTCTTCTTTTCTTAAAAGTTTTGAATAGGTTGCTTTTGATTCGTCCTGTGAAATTGGTTTGATTTTCCCGTCAATCCATTTCGACAATGTTTTAACAAGAAGTTTTGCGCCCAACTTTGCCAATTCATCATGTAATTCCGAATATGTTATTTTGTTATTTGATATGTGATATGTGGCTTGCGAAAGAATCGACCCGTGGTCCATTTGTTCGTCAACGAGCATAACGGTAACGCCAGTTTTGTCGTCACCGTTTAATATCGCGTACTGGATTGGCGCGGGGCCGCGCCATTGGGGAAGCAAAGACGGATGCACATTCAGCGCGCCGAGTCTGGGAATACCCAAAATTTCATTCGGAATCATTTTGCCGTACGCGGCAACAATAAAAAGGTCGGGCTTAAGTTCTGAAACTTGAATTTTAAAATTTGAATCCAATTTTTCCGGCTGAAAAACCGGAATTTTATTTTTTCCCGCAAACATTTTTACCGGCGGGGAAGCGAGAATTTGTTTTCTTCCAACCGGCATATCTTGCGTCGTAACAACTGCAATCACATTGAAATGTTTGGCCAATGCCTCAAGCTGAACAACGGCAAAATCAGAAGTGCCGAAGAAAACTATTTTCACATTATTTTTTGTTGTCTGCGCCGCCATTACAATTTTGATTTCTCTTTTGGAATTTCTATAAACTTTTTTACTTTATCAATAAATAAAATGCCGTTTAAGTGGTCGGTCTCGTGCTGGATTACGCGCGAGAAAAATTTTGATGCGCCGCGCAAGTGTTTTTTGCCGAATTCGTCCAGCCACGCAACCGTAATTTTTTCCGGACGCGACACGATGCCGAATTTTCCCGGCACGGAAAGGCAACCCTCAACCATATCCGTTTTTTTGGAAGACATTTTTTTGATTTCCGGATTGATAAAAACGATATGTTGCCATTCTTTTTTTTGTTGCCCGTTTTTTGCGCCGTCCGCATCCGTTTTTTCTCCGCGATCAAGCGTCAATGCTTCTTCCGACACCAAAAACAAACGAATTGATTTTCCGATTTGAGGCGCGGCCAACCCGACGCCGTCTTCGGCGTGACGCAAAGTTTCTTTCATTGCCGAAATCAGCTCCTGAATTTCAGGAGTTGCGATTTTATCCGGCTCAATCACGGCCGCAACGCGCCGAAGCGTCATATTCGGTTCCGTAAGAAGAGGAAATATTGCGTTTTTAGTTTTTTGGACCGTCATTATCAAATAATTATGGCATATTTTATCGCTTAAAGCAAGTTTTCCGGGTCAACTTCTCCGTACCATGACGGAGACAACATTTCATAGAGTCGTTGTTTTAATTCCGTTGTTGATGTTTCGTTTTTTGAAACGCGCAGAGGCAATTTAACAATAATGTGAAAAACATATTTTCCTTTTTGGCGGGGGATAAACGCGGGTACAATAAAACTTTCAAACGACGGATAATGTTTTGAAAGCCATTTTTGAATTTCATCGTGAAACCGCATTGTTTCCTTTTTTGCCGCCGCAGGATCGCGATGCGCAAAGGTTAATTTGACAAGCCGCGAAAACGGCGGCCAGGAATACTCCTGCCGGTTTGTTAATTCCCGAGAATAAAACGCGGAATAATTCCCTGAAAGCGCCAATGTAAAAATTTCTTTTTCCGGATCAAACGTCTGCAAAATAATTTTTCTTTTTGCGCGTTGTCTGAGAAATGCGATCAAATAAAAAATCCGTTCTTCTTGTCGGTAATCGGGAAAATACAGCATCGCGTCAAGATTTATTATCCCCACAAGAGACGCATCGGGAAGCGAATGTTTGAGCATCATCTGCGTTCCGACAAGGATTGCCGGTTTTCCCTCCGAAAAACTTTTTATTATTTCTTTGGCCGTTTGCGCGTCTTTCGCGGTATCACTGTCAAGCCGTATCACCGCAACATCAGGAAAAAGTCGTTTAACGACTTCTTCAACCCGTTCAATTCCCACGCCGTAAGATTTTAAAAGATGCGATTGGCACTTACCGCACACTTCGGGTATTTTGGCGATATGCCCGCAGCGATGACACGAAAGCATCCGTTCTTTGTATGCTCCGATTCCTTCCCGGTGAAATATCAACGGCGTTTCGCATTTCGGGCAATGAAAAATAAATCCGCAATCCTCGCACAGGATAAATGACGCGTACCCGCGCCGGTTTGCGAAAAGAATAATCCGCTGTTTTTGGTTTACGGCTTGGCGCATTGCGTCTTCAAGCGCTTGGGAAACAACAACAAACGATTTTTTTTCTTCCCGTTCTTTTTTAATATCAATAATTTTGGTTTCAGCCGGCTTTGTTTTTTGAGAAAAAAAGATTATCCGCGCGCCCTCCGTTTTTGCCCGATACGTCGTTTCAACGCGCGGAATGCGGGCTCCGATAATCAGGCGCGCGCGATGCAAAAAGGAAAGTTTTTTTGCAAGAAACAGCGGGTCATAACGCACGGCTCCGTCCCAAATGCGGTAACTCGGCGATTCTTCCTCCTCCATAATAATCAAACCAAGATTGCGAAACGGAAGAAACAATGATTGCCGCGTGCCGATAATAATTGCGGCATCGCCGTTTCTTGCGCAAAGCCATGCATCGGCGTATTGCTTAGGCGTGAGTTTCCCCGTAAGCAGACGGATTTGGATTTTGTCTGCGGCATGAAGCGCGTCCTGCGTACTATTCGCGTTTTCAATTTCGGGAATCAGAATAAAAATTTGTTTTTTTTCGCGAAGCGTTTTTGCGATTTCTTTTTTATAAAAACGAATCCGTTGTTCAAAGTTTGCGACAAATAAAATTTGTTTTTCGGACGCGGGCAAACTGCGATGCGTGTTTTTGTCCGGTTCAGAAAAGTTATGCGCGAAATTTTTGTTTACGCGATGCGATTTCTGAATAATGTATTTCGGCAAAGCGTAATAGGCGAGCGTTGCGGGCGGAAGCATGTAATACGCGGCGGTTTCGCGAATAAGTTGTACGAGCGGCTGCGGAAGCAATCCCGGGAAAAGAACGCGCGAAATTTTTTTCAGCGCAAATGATGATTTGCGCACGGCGATTTTTGCCGATGACAGTTCGCGCACCGCCGTAACAACGCCGGGAATTTCTTTTTTTTGAAACGAAACCAAAACCAAATCGCCTTCGCGCACCGTCGCGCCGGTAAAATAAGTAACCGTTTCTTTCAAAACGGCTCTGCCGCGCATAACAGGTAT
>JAGXAD010000155.1 GCA_018971745.1 Patescibacteria group bacterium | reverse complement strand
CGTGCCCCGTACGAAGCGTTAATATGCCGCGGGAAAACGACTCAACGGCAATATGTTCCTTTTGAGAAAAAAAGGGATTCAAACAAACGGAAAAATCAGCATAACGCGCTGCGCGCGATGCGCTTGCTCTCTGCGACAACGCGTCCGAATAATTTGCAATAAGTCCGCGAAGAGAAAAAAACATTGCATAAAACCTTAAACGCCGCGTATCGGCATAACGATGTACAAGAAAGAATTGTCGTTCGGATCACTTAATAAAACCGGGGTAGTATCGGAATTGGCTCCGATGAATATTTCTTCCTGGTTTTGAATTGCGTCAATGCCCTGCAAAAAATACCGGTGGTTAAAACTGATTGCAACATTATTTCCTTTTATTTTTGTTTTTATTTGAGAATGCGTCTTTCCAAGTTCCTGGCTTTGAGCGCTCACCGCGATTTCGTTTTGAGAAAATTGGAACAATACGTCAAACAATTTTCCGCTTACCACGCTTGCCAATTTTACTTTTTGAATTAGATCTTTTTTGCTTACTACCGCGCTGGTGGAAAAAGAGGTTGGAATAATCGCTTTATATTCCGGAAAATTTCCGTCAATCAGCCGGGAAGTGACATGAATGTTTTGAAACGCAAACAGAGCGTGTCCTTCTTGATGATAGATGTAAAATTCTCCATCGGCATCATCTCCTATAATTCTCACTAATTCTTGAGCTGCCTTGAAGGGAATAATGAAAGAATCCTTTTTGGCGTCCTCGGTATTTAGAAAAATTGTTTTTTCGGCAAGACGAAAAGTGTCGGTCGCCGCAAGTATGGCTTTATTTTTATCAACCGTAAAACATACGCCTGAAATTTCCGGCTTTACCTCGGAAAATGAAACCGCGGGCAACACTTGCATTAACGCGGTTTTTAAAAATATTGACGGTACGATAATTTGGTTTGTGCTTTTTATTTCGGGAATGATCGGAAAATCGCTCTCGTTTGTGCCGTGGATAAAAACTTCGGAATCGCCAAAAGTAATGTACAACAGATTTCCTTTTTGCTCCAACACAATTTCATTATCAGGTATTGACTGAATAATTTGGTTAAAAATTTTAACCGGAACGGTTATCTTACCCTCTTGAATAACATTACCGATAATCTCCGCTTCAAAAGCCATTTCCAAATCGGTTGCGGAAATGTGTAATTTCTTTTTTTTTGTTTCCAAAAGAACGGAACTCAAAACCGACAATGCCGCATTTTTACCGACGAAACGTTCAGCGGCGGTACTCACGGGTAAAATATTATTTTTTAAACAAACAATTTTCATAATAATAAAATAAATTTAATAAATATTTTTTATTGTTGTTATCTTTTTAAAATATGCGCATAGGGTTAAAAACAAAGCGTTAAAAACAAACGGGAGAAACAAGCGGGGTTGCGAATACAAGAATGGAAATAGTGTGGATAAGATAAGCACAATAAAAATTTTTATATTAGGAAAAGAAAAAAATTTTTTATTACACCACATATGCCGCTCTTTATCCTCTGTTGTTACGGAGTTATGCCTCTGTTGTTCAGCCAGCCATGCGCACAATTACGCAACATAAATTTTTTCTTTTAAAAGACGCATTTCTTCGGAAAAATCTTGGTTGATTTTCATGTCCGAGGAAATTTTTTTGTACGCGTGAATTGCGGTAGTGTGGTCCTTTTTTCCGAGCCGTTCTCCGATTGACGGGAATGAGCATTTAAGCTCTTCGCGAAGCAGGAACATGGCAACCTGGCGCGGTTTTACGATTTCTTTTTTTCTGCTTTTGTTCAGCAGATCTTTTT